>PLZL01000212.1 GCA_003152145.1 Limisphaerales bacterium | reverse complement strand
TGTCCGTTTTTTCGCGCAGGCCCAGTGAATGTGCTTCAGTATTTTGTCACCGAAAGCGGCCAAGTATTGGATTACCACGACAATGGGGATGGTGCCATTAATCAGGCCCGCCGGAAACAGCTATTGGCAGAAGACCTCAAGAATCTGCGTTCGGCCATCGGCGAGTTGCCAACAACTAATCAATACCCCTGGCTCTCGACACTCGTTATTGTCAGCTATCGGAATGGCACCAATTGGATAATACATAGTTACGCTCGCAACTCGAACGAAATGACGGAAGCGCCAGCTCTGCGCCATATTTTGAATATCATTGGAGAAAGACCCGAGGTGCAAACCGTGCATCCATTCTGAAACTATGCCGCCGACCTCGCTTGAACAAATCATTCCGGAACTGCGGGACGCCATCGGCCCGGTGATTTTGATTTCCGGCGTCGGGCTGCTGCTGCTCACCATGACCAACCGGCTGGGCCGCGCCATTGACCGCGCGCGGCAATTGAAGGCCGAGCTGCCAAAGCGCACCGAGTCGGAGCGCGAGCACTTGCAGGCGCAGGTCGCAATCATTTACCGCCGCGCGAAAATGATCCGTTTGAGCATCACGCTTGCTGCGTTGAGCGCGCTGCTGGCGGCGGCGCTCATTGTCATGCTGTTTCTGACGGCGCTGCTGCGTTGGGAAAACGGATTGTTTGTCAGCCTCATTTTCATCGCCTGCATGATTTCGCTGATTGCGTCGCTGGTCGCATTCATCCGCGACATCAATCTGTCGCTGCGCGCGCTCAAGCTGGAATTGGGAAGCGACAGGGAACCGAAAGCCGGCGACGCCATTTGACCCGCCCTGTTGAGACCCGTAAAAATGAGCAACATCGCCATTGCTCTCAGCCGGAACCATGTAGTTAAAACGGCGCGGATTGTTGCGGTTGCAACGTAGGACAGGCGTCACGCCTGTCTCCATCTTCCAGAAAATCAGCCACCAGATGGTTCACGGCGGGCCGGCTACCAAGACCGCTTGAGCGGGAGTTTTTTCAAATTGGAGACAGGCGCGACGCCTGTCCTACGGCATGGTTCTGGCTCAATAACACCCGGCTTCAGCCGGGTGGCGCAAGCGTTCCGGCGAGCGAGCCGTTTCAACGGCTTGTCGGCGCGGAGAAGACCGTTGAAACGGTTTTGACCGGTCTTGCCGGCCATCACCGGGCTGAAGCCCGGTGTTAATGAAATGGCGTTATTTATTGATGCGAGATTCAATAATGGGAGGCGCCCAATATTCAAACCTCGGTGCAAAATGGCCGCGCAAAAAAAGGGGCTGACTAAATTCGCGACCGTGTGTAATCTATGCACGCACCATGAATGTTTCATCTGAAGAATTGCCATCCCTTCATAAAATGATTCCGAAATCAAAGCCTTTCCACCTCCTGCGCGCGTCCATCATTTTCCCGGCGCTGTTAAGTGCAGTCACCTGTTTGGCAATTCCTTCGCCGGCCACGGCAGAAACGTTAGCGGATGCTGGCACCCCGCAGGCTTGGTCGCAAGTCCCGAAAATTCTGGCCCGTATCGTGCCGCCGACCTTCCCAAGCGGCGAATTGGTCGTTACCAATTACGGCCTGCGTGCGGGACGGCGCGGGACGCTGGGGACCTTCTTCCGAAGCCATGAATTTGTCGCCACCGATTATGGAGCCGTTGGCGATGGCGCGACGGACTGCACCCGGGCGTTTGCCGACGCCATTGCCGCGTGCAACGAGGCCGGTGGCGGACGCGTGGTCGTGCCCGCCGGGAAATTTTTGACCGGCCCGATCCATCTTCAGAGCAACGTGAATCTCCACGTCGTCAAGGACGCCACGATTCTGTTCACCACCAACACGGCGGCGTATCTGCCCGTGGTCTTCACGCGTTATGAATGCACCGAGGTGATGAATTATTCGCCGCTCATCTACGCGTTTGGGCAGAAAAACATCGCCATCACCGGCGAAGGCACGTTGGATTCACAGGCCACAAATGGCGTGTGGCACTCGTGGAGCAGGAAGGGTGAAGGCGCCAAGCTCGTCGAGATGGGCAACAATGATGTGCCTGTCAAAGATCGCGTGTTTGGCGCAGGCCATTTCCTGCGGCCTTATTTCATCCAGCCCGCGCGCTGCCGGAACGTCCTGATTCAAGGCGTGAAAATCCTTGGCTCGCCCATGTGGGTCATCTCGCCGCTGTATTGCACGAATGTCATCGTGCGCGGCGTCACCGTGGAGGCCACCGGCCCGAACACCGACGGGTGCGACCCCGATTCCTGCACCGACGTGCTCATCAAGAATTGCAACTTCAGCGACGGCGACGATTGCATCGCCATCAAATCCGGCCGCGACCGCGACGGCCATCGCGTCAACATCCCCAGCCGCAATCTCGTCATCCAAAACAGTCATTTCAAGGCCGGNNCTTCGACAGCCCCGACCTGGATTACGCTTTTCGTTTCAAGACCAACCCCGCCCGCGGCGGCTACGTCAAGAATGTTTTCATCCGCAACTGCCAGGTTCAGACGGCCAGGTTCGGCATCCACATGACGCTGCGTTACGCCAGCGCCGGCGCGCGTGACGGTCAATACACGCCCGAAATGGGAAACATTGACATCCGCAACTGCACCTTTGCCAACCTCACCAAACAGCCCATCTTCATCGAAGGCTACGACGAGAAAATAAAAATCACCGGCGTGACCGTTGCCAACTGCACTTTCCAGAGTGC
>PLZL01000364.1 GCA_003152145.1 Limisphaerales bacterium | reverse complement strand
GGCATTTTGTCCACGACTTCGGCCAGTCCGACGTCCTCCAGTTTTTCGGAAACGATTTTGGAAATTTCCTCCGGCGGCTTCAGCCGGTGTTCGGTCAAATAAAGCCCGACGTTTTCACCGACCGTCAAGGAATTCAGCAGCGCGCCGGATTGAAAGACCAGCGCCATGCGGTATTTGGCGGCGATTTCAGGCATCTGAATGGGTTCGCCGTTGATGAGGATTTCGCCGGCGTCGGGCGTTTCGAGGCCAATGAGGTGTTTGAGCAAAACCGTCTTGCCGCTGCCGCTCGGCCCCATGATGACAAAAATTTCGCCGGGCTGGACCTCGAAATCAATGCCCTTGAGCACTTCCTGGCCGTCAAAACTTTTGCGCAGCCCGCGCACTTGCAGGCTGACGCCGGAATGCTTGTTGGCCGGGCCGTTCATTTCAAAAGAATGCGCGTGAGCAGGTAGTCAAAAATCACGATCAGCACGATGGAGTTCACGACGGCCTTGGTCACCGAACGGCCGATGCCGCGCGGCCCGCCGATGGTCACCAGTCCCTGATGGCACGAGACGACGCCGATGATGAGCGCGAAACAAAAGCTCTTGAACACGCCGTTGGCCACGTCCTTGGGTCTTACGATGTCGCGCAAATCGGAGAAAAACGCCTGGAACGGAATTCCCATGTGGCTGTTGGCTTCCGCCACCACCGCACCGCCGAACCAGCCGACAAGAATGGCGAAAACCACCAGCATCGGCAGCGCGACGGCGATGGCGACCACTCGCGGCAGCACGAGGTAGTGGATTGGATTGATGTTCATCGTGCGCAGGGCATCAATTTCCTGATACACGCGCATCGAGCCGATTTCCGCCGCCATCGCCGAACCGATGCGCCCGGCGATCAAAATTGCCATCATTACCGGCGCGAGTTCCTTGGCGATGGCGAGGCCGACCACGCCGCCGACGAAGCTGGCCATGCTGTGTTCCACCATCACCGGTCCGGTTTGCAGCGCAATGACCGCGCCGATGAAAAACGACAGCACACAGACCATCAGCAGGCTCGCGTTGCCGATTTCAAAAAACTGGTCAAAAACCTTCTGCCGCTGCCGCCACGCGAGAGGCAACGCCAGCAGGATCCTCCAGAACAGCAAAACAATTTCCCCGATGTTCTCAAACATAATGCGCGCGCCATTTCATTTGACGGACTGGCCTGCCGGCTGGTGGGTTTTCAGCACTGGAATGTAAAACAGGCGCAACCGCTTATTTTCTCCAACAAATTGATACTGGAAAAGACCAAAGAGGAGCGAGCATTTTTTCGCCCCGGGGGTGGTGTCGCGGCGGTAAAGATTCCACAGGAGCGACTGGCTGGCGGCGCCGGATTTTGCATTGTGCTCCCACCGCCACAACGACCAGAGCGGCGACCAGTTGCGCTCGACGCCGCGGTTGTTCGGCAGCGCGGGTTCGACAGGCGCGAGGATTTGCAGGCGCTCATTGCCACCGAAATCACGGTGCCATGTGAAAAATGGCCACATGTCCAGGCGCCTTTTCTCCGCACCGGTCTGCGTGTTTTTTTCAGTCACGGCCGAATAGACGTAAAACAGGATGCTGTCACGTGTTTGTTCCAGCGGGTCGGCATGCACTTCCTTGTGGCGGTAAATCGGCCAGAGATACGAATCGTTTCCGATGGTTTTGTTTTGCGACTGGCTGAACAGCGGCCAGACGCGCGAGGTNNGTCTTGCCTTCGCCCCGCGCAAAAATCACAAATGGCCACGGCCCCTGCCACTCGTGATATCTTTTCTCGCGCTCGTCAATCCAGCTGAAAAACGGCCAGAGCACGGTGGTCGAATCGCGCTGGGGCGAGCGAAGCGTGCTGTAAAGCGGCAGGTCGGCGCGGAATCTTTCCGGGTCGTCGGTGCCGATGCCAGTGTTCTGCCAGAAATGGATGGGCCAGAGCGCGAAAAATTTGTCGTGCCCGGCGACGATTTCAACGTCGCCGAAACCGTTGGTTTGCGTGATCACGTCCTTGTGTTCCGCGCCGACGAGCGGCCAGAATTGCCAGCCGCGCAGATCGTCGCCGTGCCGCAAATGAAAGACCGGATAAAGATAATTATCGGTGACGACATCGCGCTTCTGCGTCTCGCTGTAAATTGGAAACATGACGAAGAAAATTTTGTCCCGCATCAGCCGGTCCTTGAGGTGGCCGTAAAGCAGGACAAGCGCGGTGTAATTTTCGTTTGTGTCCGGCGAGCGCTGCTGGAAATAGATCGGGAATATGGTGAAGCGCCTTTTTTCGAACTCATTCTGTTCCTGGCCGCCGGAGAAACTGAACAGTTGGATGAACTGCCAGCGATATTGCGTTCCGTATCGTTCATAGGTCAGGAGCGGATAAACCAAATCGTCTGCCCGTGATTCGACAGCGGGGTTCGCATCGTGTGAAAACAGCGGCGGAATCGCCCAGGTCATTTCCGAATCGTTTTGCTGGTCGTAAAAAAATGGTCCGACGGCCTCCGTGCGGTGTCCCGCATCCAGCGTCAGCGGGAATTCGTCAAAAAACAGACCGGCGTGAAAGACATTTTCGGCAAAGGCCGAAGAACAAAAACTTAAAACCAGTCCAAGACCGCAAACTCGCAAACCACGAAAAAGCCGGTGCGATATTTTGCGCCTGATGTGAAAAACCGGATATTTGTGAATAAAAATCAAGCTATTACGTTAACGTTATTGAAAGATGTTTTATGCCAATTGTGGCGGATTTGGATTCAGTTTAACATTGATATTAACATTCGTGTTGACTTTCGCCCGATTTTCTTTATGCTTTCTGAACAATTGAGGTTTTCACCTCGGTTCCTCCTGACCTGGTGTCGGCGATGTTTTGTCGGCACTGGGTTGTTTTATTAAAGGACGCCACCGGCCCAGCAGATTCAGCAAGGCCGGCAGAAAAGTCAAACCCGCAATCATACAAGTCGCAATGCCCACGGCCATCACACAGCCCAAGCTATGAATACCCTGATCTTTGGCGAGAATCAGACTGCCGAATCCGGCGATGGCCGTCAACCCAGACACCAGCACGGCCTTGCCGGTGCTGCGCGCCAGAATGTTCGGCGTCCGTTCTTCGGCGAAGCGATTGAGAATTTGAATTCCGTTGGTCACGCCAATGCCAATAACCAGCGGCAGCGTCATGATGTTGGCCAGATTGAACGAGATGCCGAACCACCCCATCAACCCGGCCAGCCACAGCGTGCCGATACCAACAGGTAGCAGCGCCAGAATCACCGAGCCGAGCGTGCGGAAATGGAAGAAAACCAAAAAGGCAATCGCCGCGAGTGAATACCACGCGGCTTGAATATAGCTGTTTCTAAGCAGCGTTTCATATTCCAATAGTTGAACGGGCGTGCCGGTGGCGTTCGGGTCAACCGTTCGCAAATCGGCGACAAATTTCTCCTGATTCGTGCGTTCCCACACGTCGGCTTTCGGATAAACCTGCAGCAGAAATTTTCCGGTCTCGCCGACGAATTGGTCGCGCAACGCCGCGGGCAAATCATCCACGCTCAACGGCGCGCTGTCGTTTTGGTTTTTCAAGGACTCAAACGTTTCGCGCAAGTCGGAAAACAGCGCGCGCTGGAATTGCGCGAGCTTGTCCGCGTGAGCCGCGAGCACTGTAGCGTCGCCCTGCAACATCGCCATGCGCAAAGCCTCGATGGCCTGCTGCAGCGAAACGAATTGATTCGTCACGGGATCGCTGTTGCCGATTTCGTCCAGCGCCGCCCCGCAATAGCCATAAAGTGAATACAAGGTCACGCTCAAATCATCAAGGTTCACCGGTTTCGGGTCCGGCGCGGCAAATTGCAGCGGCGCAACTTCCTGTTTGATGGCATGAATGAGCGGCAGTTTTATGATTTGGTTGGATTCGATAAAAGCTCCGAGCATGTCCGACGGCAACTCGATGTCGGCAACCGTGTTGGTAAGTTCATTGAGCTTTTCTTCCAGCGCAATGGCATGGTTCAGGTTGGTGGCGACGATTGCGCCAAAAAGCACTGATTTGTCCGCATGCGTCAATTTTTGTTCAAATACGACCGACGACAGGCTGGGGCTTTGCAATTCCATCAGGTTGTAATCGAATTTCACATTGCCTCGATATATCTGGGTGAGCGCCAGCGCGCCGAGCGCGACGGTGACGCCCACCACGATCGCCGGACGTTGCAGCCATAAATTTTCGATGCGCGCGCGGTGTTCGTCTTCGCGCGTGGCGTGGTCAATCACGTTCTGCCGGCCGCGCAAAAGCAGAACCGGCAGCAACGTCATCATGGGCACAAGGCACAGTAGCAATCCGCCGCCGCAAATCACGCCCATTTCCTGAATGCCCCTGAAGTTCGTGAATGCCATGGCGATGAACGCGCCCGCCGTCGTCAGCGCGCCGGTGAAAATGCCCTGGCCGGTGAATACCATGGCCTTGGTCAGCGCGGCTTCCTGTGTCTTGCCGTGTCGCAATTCTTCCTCGTAACGCGTGATCAAATGCACGCCATAGTCAATTCCCAGTCCGATGAGCATGGGCAGGAAGGTGATCGTCAAAATGTTCAAGTGCCCGACCGCCAACGCCGCGAACGCGAGCGTGTAAGCCAGTCCGACTATCAAACAAATCGTCGCCTTCACCGGCCTGCCGGTTTCGTTGTAGCCGTAAATGAAAATCATTGCGCACAAGAACAGCGACACAAGGCTGGCGAGCGTCATGTCCTTTTGCGACTGCGCCATTTCGTCGTAATCCAGAACTGGTTCGCCGGTCAGACCAACATTGACGCCGGGCACTTCGATTTTTGTTTGCTGAATCAGTTGGCGCATTCGCTCGATGGCATCGCCGGTCAAATCGCCACTGGTGACACGCCGATGGAACACGTTTTCTAAAATGGCATTTTTCAAAAGTTTCCAAAGAGCAGGCGGCGTGCTGTTCAATTCGCCAACCGGCGGATGCGTTACCAGCAAAAAAATCCGCCCGTGATTCAGCGTGTTGTAAATGTCCGAAACATTGGTCGAGCCGAACAACGCCGCGACCCCGGGTGATGGCTGTTGACCTGGCATCTGCATACTGGCCGTGGCCTGCGTGATAATGCGCGTCAAAACCGGCAGCGCTTGAACCAGCGATTCGGTCTGCTCGTTCGTCTCGCGCGGCGCGGTGCGGAACGCGGTGTTGATCTGCTCAAAAAACGAAATGAGATTCGTCGTCTGCGTGAATTGCTGAATGAAGGGCAAATCGCCGTGAAGCGCCGTTTGGATTTCCACCAGATTCGTCGCCGGCACGAAAAACAGCGCCTTGGTGCCCATCATGGCTAAATCGTGCTGATAAAAAACATCACGGAATAAATTGGTTTCCGGCGTCATTTTCGCCGCGAGCCGTTCGACAAACTGCCGGTTCTTCTCCGTGTCGTCGCTTTCCACGACCACCACGAGGTCGTTGCCCTGTTGCGGAAACTCCTTTTGCAACGCGAGAAAATTCCGGTGATACTTCAGGTTGGGACCAACGAGATCGTCGCGGTTTGTGTCAAATTGCAAAAACGCGACGGTGGCGAGGATGCTGGCAAAAAACAGCGCCAGTTGCGGATAAAAAAACCAGCGCGGATGACGAATCACCGCCGCCGCCAGTTTGCCCAGCAGCCGCGCAAGCAGAGAATCCGCGCTCAACGCCTTCATGGTTCAAATTGGCCGGACCGGCCTCATGCCGCCACCGTTCCCTCCGGAAATTCCGCATTGGAGAAAACTTCCTTCACGTCGTCGTGCTCCTCCAGGGCTTCAATCAACTTGTTGACCGCGGCCAGAGTGGCGGGATCGGCGGGCGGCGCGGCGAGCGTCGGCAGCGACGTGATTTCCGCCGCCTCGCACCGGATGCCTTTGGCCTCGATTTTTTTGTGGACGACCTCGAAATCTCCCGTCGCCGTCAAAATCTCGTAGCCGTTTTCATCCGCCTTGAAGTCTTCCGCGCCCGCTTCCAGCGCCAGTTCCATCAATGCGTCTTCACCCGCCGCTTCTCTTGAGACAATAATCTGTCCTTTGCGTTGAAATAAACGGCTGACTGATCCCGCCATGGCGATGCTGCCACCGCTCTTGGTCACGAGGCTGCGAATTTCCGACGCCGTGCGGTTGCGGTTGTCCGTGCTCACCTCCGCAAGCAGCGCCACGCCGCCCGGCCCGTAAATTTCGTAGGTCAAATCCTCGAAGTTCGCGACCTCGCCGCCGCCGGCGCCTTTTTTGACGGCGCGCTCGATGTTGTCGCGCGGCATGTTGGCCATCCGGCATTTGAGCAGCACCATGCGCAGGCGCGGATTCATGTCCGGGTCGCCTCCGCCGACCTTCGCGGCCACGGTGATTTCACGCGCGAGCTTGGAAAAAATCCTCGCGCGCTTGGCGTCAATCGCACCCTTGAAGTGCTTGACCTTCGCCCATTTGCTATGACCAGCCATGTCAGCGTTAAATCGTTAGATGGTTGCATCGTTGAATCGTCAAATCACGCATCTTGCCGGTGCAACGATTCAACAATTCACGTTTCAACGGCTTTCGGCCTCGACAAAAACCGCCGTGCCGTAACACAGCACCTCGGTGATGCCGGGCGCGATTTCCGTCGCGTCGTAGCGCACGCCGACGACCGCGTTGGCGCCGAGTTCGCCAGCGTGCGTGAGCATGAGGTTGAACGTGTCTTCGCGGGCTCGCTCGCAAAGGTTGGTGTAAAGCGAGATGTTCCCGCCGAAGATCGCCTGAATGCTCGCGCCCACGTTGCCGATGACCGAGCGNNTCAAACGTCGTTGTTGTCAATGGATGTGTCTGACTCATGCTGGAATTGAACACCAGCAGGCACTCCGGCAAAAGCGAAAAGTTCCGACGATTTTATGGCGAGAGAAAGGCAAACGCCGGCACATTCCGCAACACTGTGAAAACCACTGCGATGGCGAGCAACGCCCATAAAATATTCGCCGGCAAAAAATTCCCGGCCGGCTGCCGTCGGACTCTTCTTGCCGCGAACCAGATGCCGCGCGCGGCAGCCACCGCGAGCAGAACGACGAACAGCGCGTTGTCCTTCAGCGCAAACGGGAAATTTCCATGCAGCAGCGCGTAAAGCGAGCGCGTCCCGCCGCAGCCCGGACAGTTCCACCCGGTCAGCGCGTGAAACAGGCAGACGGGATAAAACCCGTGCGTGCCCGGGTTGAAGAAAAACACCACCGCGCCCACGCCAATGGCCGTCGCGCCCAGCACAATCACCGCGAATGCCGCCAGCGAAAGCGGCGCTGAAATTTTCGGAGGCACGGGTTGTGATTCGGCGCGCATGATTTCGCTTCAGAACAGCCTGTCATTCAATGAAACATGGAAGTTGCCCGTCGCCAGGCTCCACATCAAAAAAAATAGAATCAGCAAAAGGCTTGAAATCGAGAGAACCAGCCCGGCAATTGCCTGGCCGCGGCCCTCGTAAAGTTCGGGGTGCCGGTTGATTTGCGACAATCCGATGAGCGAAAAAACCAGACCGAGCAGGTTGAAGGGGAATCCGCTACAGCAGCAGCAGAAAACCCACGACAAAATGCCGCAAACAAGACCGATTGTGGCGGACGAACTTGTCCGGCGCGGCCGGACGGGCGACAGGACGACCGGTGGAGTCGTCGGCGCGAAACAATTCGCGAACTCCGGCAGCAGGCCGACGAAATTCCAATCCTTTGTGCCTTCCACGAACACAGGCGTCCGGCTTTCGACACGGCCTTCGGCAATCCACTGCCGCAATTGCCCGCCGGAAACCGGCCCGTATTGCCGGCCATCCGCTCCGATGATTTTATACATGGCGTTTATTCATCGCCGTTTTCGGCGTCCGCGCGCCCGATGTCCACGCACACGCCGCGTTTCGCGCTTGCCAGGAAATCTAGCAAAGTTTTCGCCGGGGCGCTGCTGAATTCTTTTTGCGCCGCCGCCAGCGCGGCGCGCAGATTTTTTCCGCCGCGGAAAAGCAGATGATAAAGCCGCTTCAATTCCAGCCGCTGCTCCGCCGTGAA
>PLZL01000303.1 GCA_003152145.1 Limisphaerales bacterium | reverse complement strand
CTGGGCTTGCTCATCGGCAAAGGCGGCTTGTGGGGCCAGACCATCCGCTTCGCGCCGCCCATGTGCATCACGCAGGCCGACGCGGATTTTCTGCTGGCCGTTTTCGACGAGGCATTTTCAAATTTGTAATCGCGCGGGAAGAACGTCGTTTGACGAATTGCGATTTTCCATCAGCCGGCTGCCTGCGCCAGGGTCTGCGCCAGAACATGCACGCCCGGTTCAATCTGTTCCGTTGAGGAAAATTCATCCGGCCGGTGGCTGACGCCATCGCGGCAGGGAATGAAAATCATCGTGCTCGGGCAAACCTGTGCCATGAACAGCGTGTCATGATATGCGCGGCTGATCATATTCTTGTGCGACACTCCCAGATTCCGGCAAACGCCGGTGACGATTTCCACGAGCGCCGAGTCGCAAATGGCGGGGGGATCCACATTGAGCCGTTCCGTCTGCAGAGTCACGCGGCGGCGTTGACAGATTTCCGCCGCGGCGGTTTCAATCTGCACCAGGGCCGCGTCCCGGGTCGCCACATTTGTATCGCGAACGTCAATCTCCAGCCACGCACGGCACGGCACGCTGTTCACGGCGCCGGGTTCGATACGGAAAACCCCGGTGGTGCCCACGGTGTCCGGATTGCCGGTGCCGGTCATGGCCCGCTCCACCGCCAGCGCGATTTCCGCCCCGGCCAAACCCGCGTCACGGCGCTCGGGCATCAACACCGCGCCCGCGTGTCCGCCCACGCCCGTCAACTGCATCCTCAGCGTGCTTGGCGCGGCGATTTTTTCCACGATGCCAATCGCCGTGTTTTCCCGCTCCAGAATCAGTCCCTGTTCAATATGCAATTCCACAAAGGCCGCGTAACAATTCTTCGGCAAACGGATGGAATCCAATGAACCGGCGTATCCGGCACCCTGGCGCCATTCATCCAGGCCTTTTCCGTCACGGTCACACAGTGCCGCCGCCTTTTCCGATGCCAGCACTCCAGATAAAAGCCGGCTGCCGATGCAACCGATCCCAAATCGCGTCGGTTCTTCCGCGGTGAAAACAATCAGTTCGATGGCCCGCTGCGGCCGGTAACCGGATTTTTTCAGGGCGCGAATGGCTTCGATGGCCCCGAGCACGCCGACCACGCCGTCGTATCTTCCGGCGTTCGGAATGGCGTCAATGTGCGAACCGGTGGCAACGGGGGACAGGTTCCCGTTGGCGCCGTCACAGCGCGCAAAAATATTTCCGACTGCGTCTGCGCGAAGGGCCAGGCCCGCTTCCCGGCAAAGCTTTTTCACAAACTCGCGCCCCCGGAGATCGGCTTCCGAAAACAACACGCGCGTGACGACCGGCGGTTCGGCTTCGGTAATCAATGCGAGTTCATCTATCTCGCGCTGTAATCTTTGAATGTCGATCGTGAGGGGATTCATGCGGAAGAACTCCAAGCACCAACATCCGAACTCCAGAGAAACCTCAAGTTCCAAACATCAAGCCGGCATCGCGCAACATTTTGGGAGCTTGATTCCTGGAGCTTCTCTGGATGTTGGAGCTTTGAATTTGAAGCTTTCACTTCACATCGGAGCGCGGTTCACGTTCTTGTAATAAATGTAACTCGCGAGCGTTTTGCCCATGGCCACAAACCATTGCGGGCAATACGGCGCCATCCAGATGACATCGCCCGCCTGCACCGGATGCCAGTCCGCATCCAGCCGGTAAATTCCCTGTCCCCGCAACATCTGCAGGCCGTGTTCCATGATGTGGGTCTCGACGAACGGCAGGGTCGCTCCCGGTTGATAGGTAAAAATGTTGACCGCCAAGTCAAACTCCGGCTTATCCGGCAACAACACCTGCAATCGGGCGTCGGCATTGCCCATAAATGGTTTGGCGGCGACTTTGCTTTCGTGACCAACGATGACACCCGGTCGTTTCGTGCCGGCCAAGGGTTCAAAAGTTTTCAGGAAAATCAGCAATTGGGTCCCTTTGGCCGTCCCCTTGAATTGAAAATCCATTTGCAGTGGCAGATAAATGTAGCCGCCTCTTGTCAGCATCTGTTTTTCACCGGCGATCTTTGCCGTGCAATTCCCGGCGAGCAGATAAACGAGATATTCCATGGCCCCCGTGTTGCCGCGGCCTTCGCCATCCGCTTCAAACGTGACGAGCCATTGGGAAAAATTCGCGCCCATGGCTGGCGAGATTTGCACGACGCAAACCGCATTGGTCCAGCCGGGCAAAACACTGGGCACAAAGCCCGACGGGCTGCGCAGCGCGTAACGTTCCTTGACGACATCACGGCTGAATCCAAACAGGTCGTTCATGACGAAGCTTTTATCACATGGTTGGCGGGTTTGGCCACAATTTTGTTGTCCATGAAAAAGGTCTGGCCGCGTAAAAGGAGGTCGAACTCACGCATAATCGCCGGCCAACTGCCGCAGAAGATCGTTCATCACTTCAAAAGCCACGCGCACATCCGGGCCGCTCACCGATTCATCCGGATGATGGCTCACGCCACCTTTGCAACGAACGAACAGCATCGCCGCCGGGGTGATTTGAGCCATCACCGCGGCATCGTGTCCCGCGCCGCTGGGCAGGGCGGCGACTTCGCGTTGATGTTTTTTTACGGAGCGTTTCAGCTTGCCGGACAGTTGCGGCGAACACGGGACGGAAGCGGTTTGTTGAAAGGGTTGACAGGCCACTTTCGTTTTGCGCGCGCCGGCGGCGCGCCGCGCGATTTTCTGAAGCGCCGCACAACTGGCGAGCCGGACGGAATCTTTCCGGTGCCGCACGTCGAGCGTCAGCGTGGCTGTGCCGGGAATCACATTGCTCGAGCCGGGTTCGGCGCAAATCTGGCCGACGGTGGCAACCAGGCCGTTCGTTTTGCGGGCGAAATTTTCCACAGCCACAATGAATTCCGCTGCTGCGCACAACGCATCCCGTCGCAGATCCATCGGCACCGTGCCGGCGTGGCCAGCGCGACCGGTGAACGAGATTTTGAAGCGCGACTGCCCGGCAATGGCGGTCACGACGCCGACGGCGAGATTTCTTTGTTCCAAC
>PLZL01000129.1 GCA_003152145.1 Limisphaerales bacterium | reverse complement strand
CTGAACCGCTCGCACGCCTCGTTGCCAACGATGTATTTGATTTGCGACGGGAAGCGGTCGGCTTTGCCCGCAAGCGGCATGATTTCGGCGGCACGTTTGGCTTGATTGTTCACTGATTTTTAACCGTTCATCGTTTCACGAATTTGAATCAATTGGACGGGATTGCATTAAAATCCGCCGCCTTGCGCAACTTGTCGGAATTTTATTCTGCACCCAAAGCGCCTAACCTGTTGTGAGAATCCAATTCGCCGGCGTCCGGGCCGAGGAGATTCTTGACAAAAAATTCCTGCAAACGCCGCAAGCCGTATGGTGTTCGCGCCACACCATGGCCCGCACCGGGCATATCGAGCAGGTCAAAATCCTTGTCCGCCTTGATGAGTGCGTTGACGACCTGCAGGGTGCTGGACGGATCAACATTTTGATCCATTTCGCCGACCTCGAGCAGCAATTTGCCTTGCAGCTTGTGCGCATCCGTCACACAGGAACTGCGGACGTAACTGTCATCCACCGGCCAGCCCANNCAGATTTTGTCCATGCGGTTGTCGTAGCAGCCGGAGTCGGCCACGCACGCCTTGTAAAAATCCGGATAGTCCAAGATGCCGCGCAGCGCGTCCTGTCCGCCAGCCGACGTGCCGTAAATGCCCACGCGCGTCAAATCCATCCAGGAATACTTCGCTGCCGCCGCTTTGAGCCAAAGAATGCGGTCGGGAAAACCGGCGTCCTTGAGATTTTTCCAGCAGACGTCGTGAAATTTCTTCGAGCGGTTGGCTGTCCCCATGCCATCCGATTGCACGACGATTAATCCGTCATCGGACAACTCCTGTTGCGTATAGTGTGCGGCAAACGCCTTGGGCACGAATGAATCCTGTGGGCCGGCGTAAATGTTCTCGATGACCGGATATTTTTTGTGGGGGTCAAAATTCTTGGGCCGCCAAATCACGCCGTAAATGTCGGTGACGCCATCGCGGCCTTTCGCCACAAACGGCTCCGGCGGTTTCCACCCGGTCGCATATAACGCGCTGGCGTCGGCTTCCTCAAGTTTGCAGACCAGTTTGCCATCGTCGCTGTGGCGCAATTCGTTGACGGGCGGCAAATCCACCCGCGACCAAGTGTCAATGAAGAACCGCCGGTCCGGCGAGAACTGGACCGTGTGCGTGCCGTAGCCTTCGGTGAGAACCTTCAATCCGGTGCCATCAAAGTTCACCCGGCAAATCTGGATGAAGTAGGAGTCCTGCCCCGGCACGATGCCGCCGGCTTGAAACCAAATCTGCCGGTTGGTTCTATCAACAAAGTCCACGCTGCGCACAACCCATTCGCCCTTGGTGATTTGATTTTTCACGGCGCCCGTTTTTGTGTCGTAAAGGTAAAGGTGATTCCAGCCGTCGCGCTCGGACATCCAGATGATTTCGCCGGTGTCGTCAAGATATTCAGAGAAAAATTTGCCGGAGTAATCAATGAACGTCTTGCTCTCCTCATTCACGATTGGATTGACTTCGCCGTTCCGGGCGTCCACGGCGAGAACCCGCAGCGCCTGATGCCCGCGCTGGTTGAAAAGAAATGTGAACCGCTCGGAATGGGTGGCCCAGCGAACGTCGGAAATGGACCACGGGTTGGCGTAGAGCGTGTCGCTGACGGGAATTTCCTTCATCGTTTCGATGTCGAACAAATACGGCTTGCTGATGGGAACCTGGTCGCCGGGCTTGAGGTAGGGATAAGACGTAAGCTTGGGCTGAAGCTGGTCTTCCGGTGAAGATTCAACCTCATAGACCTTGCGCTCCGTGCCGGGTTGCAGCCGCATGGCGACGAGATGTTTTGAATCGGGCGACCAATAGACATCCGGCGTCGGCGTCACCGGGTTGCTCGCGTCGTATTGCATGTTGATGGCCTGCTCGAATTCCTGGTCGCGAGCGTAGGTGGTGTTCGGGTTCGCGTCGTAGGTGAGCGGCGTTTCCTTGCCGGTTTTCAAGTCGCGCAGGTCAAGATTGTTGCCGTAGACGAATGCCTGCCACTTGCCGTCGGGCGAAGTGCCGGTTGCTGTCGCTGGAGGCGCGCCGCCGCCACCACCACCACCGCCGCGCCGGCCCCGCCCAAAACCGCCACGTCCGCCGCCGCCGATGGTCGCCACGCCCGACTTCGCTTCCGCCTCAAACACGCCAAGCACGAAGCCGGCGCGGCCAGTGACCAGCCAGACGTGACCGGCAAAAGTGTGCTGGGTCTTGCGTTCACCCGGCGCCAGACTGCCATAGGCAACGCGTTTTCCATCCGGATCAATCCAGAACAGGTCCACTTGCGCCGGCAGTTGATTCACGAAAGTAATTTCCGTTTCCGGCCCGGTCGTTTGCGACGGATGCGGGACGCGTCCGGCGGGCAATTGCGGGCCGGACGCGGCGTTGTTCGTTTGCGCCGTGATTGTGTAAGAAGCCAAATCCAAATTCCAATCGCCTGCCATTCCGTGCAAAGTTACCGATTTGCCATCGCGGGCAAAATCCAGCGATTCAACCGGCAGACGTCCGGCGGTGACTTCATGCCCGGTGAGTTTCGTCAAGGCCTCGGCCACGCGCGCTTGGTCAAAAGCCGGCTGGCGCGTTCCCTGATCGGCGTTGACGAGAATGAATTCCCGGTTGGTTTGCGCGAGGTCGAGGCGATACCAAAACTCATTGGTCTGCCCGCTCGCATCGGCGAACCAGTTCGGTTCGACGCGGTCGCGAAAGACGAGAACCGGACGGTTGGTGCGCGCCGGTTGCGCCGAAACGCAAGCCGCCGCGAACAGGGTGAGGGTTAGAACGATGGTTTGCTGGAACAGTTTCGTGTTCATAATAAATTTTGCGGTCACAGTTTCACCGACACTGACACGCCGCGGAATTCAATCCGTTTGGGTTCGGCGCCGCTGCCGACGAGTTGCGCCTGGAAAATTCGCGCGCCGCCGGGCCATTTCTTCATTTGAGGATCAGGCTCGATAGTGAGCCGCCGCGTCTTGTCGTTCCAGCGAAAGCGAATCCAAACCGCCGTCGGATCCGCGCCGCGAAGATAGCCAAGACTCTGGCCGTCGTCATCGTAAAGCGTGAACGCGCCGTCCGCGCCGGGATACACCCGCAACGTCGTCGGTTCAGACACGGGCTGCGCGACGTATTGCCGGACCGGATCGAGCGGAATAATTGCGCCGGCCCGGACGTAAATTGGCATGGTCGCCAAATCCACGGGACGCTCAATCCATTCCCCGCCGGAAGTTTTTTCACCAGTCCACCAGTCAAACCAATCGCCCGTCGGCAAATAAACGCGCCGGGACTGCGCGGCTTTTTCCACAACCGGCGCAATGAGCAAATTCCGGCCCCAAAGATACTCGTCGCCGAGTTTCGCGGCTTCGGGATCATTCTGATAATGCAGCCACAACGCGCGCATCAACGGCAGCCCGGTGTCATGCGATTCACGGGTGATGGTGTAAGTGTAAGGCATGAGTTGATAGCGCAGGTTGAGATATTTCTGGCAGATCGGCTCGACCGCCGCGTTGTGCAGCTCGGACGGATCGGGAGTTGGCCGCGATTCGACCGGACCGGTTTCGCCGGTGTCCCATCCCCAAGGCTCATGCAAATGCCAGGTGCGGCCATGAGAACGGAACAACGGACAGAACGCGGCAAATTCAAACCAGCGGGCGTAAAGCTCGCCGGTGTATTCATTGTCCCGGCTCGGGAAAAAACCCCCGATGTCAGTGCCCCAGAACGGCGACACGCTCAAGGAAGAATTCAGCCCCACAGCGACTTGTGCCGCCAGCGTTTTCCAGCTTGAACTGATGTCGCCCGACCAAATCCAGCCGCCGTAACGCGCGATGCCCGCATAACCGTTGCGCTGCAAATCCCACGGGCGGATGTTTGGCCGGTCAGCCAGCGGCCCCTCGTAATACATCCGGTGCCGCGCCAGCACGCTCGGCACATTGAGCCAGTCGCCTTCGTCCGGCCACCAGCCGTCCACGCCGTCAGCGAACAACTCACGATGCCGCGCCCAATAAACTCCGATGTCCTGATCATCCAACTGCTCGCCCGGCGCGGGCGGAATCTGACCGTGGAGCGCCGAATACTTCCGCTCCAGCGGCACGACGTGCAGCACCACGTGCAAATTGTCCGCGTGCAGTTCCTGGATCACGGTGGCCGCGTCGTGAACGAAGACGTTGGTGTTGAATTGGAATGAGTCATGTCCGAGGTTCCAGCCCGCCGGGCAAAAGCCCGTGCCCAGAAAAATAAACGTGTCGCACGGCAACTGTTTTTCCCGGAACGTGCGCGCCTCGGCCAGAATGTCCGCTTCCGTGGAAAGCGTGCGGTGCGACTGCATGTAGCCGAGCGCCCATTTCCGCGGCATGGCCGGCGCACCCGTCAGCCGCACGAACTCGCGCATCGCGTCTGTCGGCGCTCGCGCGTCCACCACGAACACATCGGCCCGGCCGGAGGTCGCGCCCGGTTGCGGATGAAATACACCTTGCGCTCCACGCAAATCAAATGCTCCACGAGGTTCAGACAGGAACAACGCCCACCCATCCGCGCCAATGACAAACGGAACCGGGATTCTTGCCCCATCCGTTGCCAGTAACGGCACGCCTTCGCCATTCCGCGTGGAATAAAATTCTCCGCGGCGATCAAACTGCGGTCCGCCTTCGCCCAGACCCAGCACGGGTGCGGCGGTTTGAAACGCGATGAAGTTCGTGCCACCCGCATTGTCAAACGTGATCTGCTGCACGGGCGTTCCGTCCGCGCGGCGCACGATTATTGTGAGCGGCTGCGGTTTGATGGTCACCCGAAGTTGGCCGACACGAAGATACTTTTCGCCGGCCAGTTCGCGCAAGCGCAGCTTCTCGGTTTTTGAAAACGGGACGAGGCCGAGCGAGGGCGGTTCCGTTTGCGGTTTACCGTGCTCATCCAGCGGCGACAATTCTACGCGCAGCGTGCGCTCGCTCACCTGGCTGATCGTCAATTCAACCGGCACTCCACTGAACTGAATGCGCGAGTCGGCTTTGGCCGCCGGGCAAGCCAGGAAACAGAACAGCGCCACGGCGACGGGGAGCGCACGCGGCCCGCGTGCAGTTTTCGGCGGCACGCCGAAAACCTCGTTTACGCATTCCGCTGTCACGCCATTGTGAGAAATCAAATGGATTGACGAAGTGTTTGGCGGGCCGCCAAACACAGCCGCCCAGCGGCCGGCGCTCCCAAAACCCACGGCATCGTTCCGGTTAAAAAGTATGTGTGATTTCATCATTCGTTGGCGACAGGTGGTTTAGTGATGGTTGCCCGCCGGATATAATCCAGCCGCGGGAAATTGTGTTCAAGCCAAACATTTCCATTTTCAAAGATCGGCCCCTGTTTGCCGGAACGAATTCCGCTTCCCGCCGTCTCTCCATATTCCGAATTCAGGGCGTCCGCCACGTCCATTCCCGTGGTTATCTTTCCAAACGGCACGAACGGTTCGGAGTCATGCGTCGCGGAATTGTCCCGCAGGTTGATGAACACTTGTGTCGTCCTCCCATTTGGAATGGCAAAGGCAAAGGCGACAGTTCCGCGCACGTTCGACTCGCGCCGCGGATCGTCGGGAATAGTTTGCGACCGCCAAACGTTGGAGATTTTTGGATCGCCATTGATGCCGAACTGGGCCCATTTTCCTTTGGTAACCCGGGGAAAATACGAATCATCATAGTAGCCGGCGCGAACCAGATTATAAAAACGGTCCGCGCCTAGCGGCGACCAGTCACGATGAACCTCTATCGCAATCACGCCCTTGCTGGTTTCGAGACGAACGTCAAAAACCTCCGGCGCGCGACGGTTCATTTCCGGCCCATCTGGATTGAGCAACCATGCGGAAGGAACCGACTGCGGATGGGGGGTGGCCGCACATGAAGACAGAAAAATCGCGCCGGCGAGAAGGCTGAATAATTTCAAGCCGGAATTCATCGAACGTTCATTTCCTCTCCGTTTTGTGCAACAGCCGGACCAGATATTTTTTCCACAGCACGGCCTTGGTGTGGCTGCCATGCCCGACGGTTTGATCGGTTTCGGGCAGCACGATGGCCTTGCCATGCTTCACGCGTTTGATTTCGCGTTCGAGAATCCCTGGGTCCGGCGGATTGATCAAATCATCGGCGGAATTGATCGCCAGCAGCGGGACGGTGATTTTTTCAAGATCGGGTCCGGGGTCGTAATCGCGCGATGCTTCCAGCGCGTAAAGCACATCGTTCGCGTCATGATTCGTTGAGAAGCTCGCGACATAGGCATTTAATCCCGCGTCCATTTTTTCGAGCGTGGGAAATTGCCGCGCCTGAATGGCCGGATTGCTGCCCATGAAATAAAGCGTTTCGGCGGCGATTTTCAGACCGTAGGGTTGCTGCGCGTAATTGCCATCCTGCCAATCCGGCGCGCCGCGAATCGCATCAATCACGATGCGCCGCCAGACACGGTTACGGCCGGAGATTTGCGTGGGCAGACTAGCCAGCGGCATGAGTGCGTCCATGAAATCGGGATGGACCTCGCCCCACACCCACGTGTGCATTCCGCCCATCGAAGTGCCCATGACCAACCGCAGATGATTCACCTTCAAGCCCTCCGTCAGCAGCCGATACTGCGCCTCAATCATGTCGCGGTAGCCGTAGTTCGGAAATTTCGCGCGCAATCCGTCGCTCGGCTTGCTGGAATGTCCGTGGCCGAGGTTGTCCGGGATGATTAGGTAATAGCGCGTCACGTCGAGAGGCTGGCCCGGCCCGTAAAGTTCATCGGCGAATTCGGGGCGCAAAAACTGGGCGCTGCTGCCGGTCGTGCCGTGCAGAATCAGTATGGCATTGCGGACGACGCCCTGCTTGTCACGCTGCGGCTGGCCGAAGGTGAGGTATTGCATATGGACTTCCGGCAACAATTCACCATCGCGGAAGTGGAAATCATGAATCGTGTAATCACCGACCGTTGGCGCGGGATAGTTCGTCGCCTGCGACCCCGCCGCGCCAATCGCGAGCGCCAGCAGGAGCAGGCAAATAATCATCATCCTGTCAGAATGGCTGCGATTCATGATTGGATTGGTTTGTCGTCAATTCGAGCCGTTTCCAGTGGAGGACGCATTGTCGTCCGTTGGTTCTTCATGGAGCAGGTTGCGCAGGAAGAAATTGTGCGTTTTGCTCTGCGTGATCCAACTGGCTGCGCCGTGATTGGCACCGGGGACCTCCAGCATGTCGAAGTCCTTGTTCGCCTTGATCAGCGCGTCTACAAACCGCATCGTGGATTCCGGCGGAACGTTGGAATCCATTTCACCGGCGATTAGCAGCAGATGGCCCTTGAGTTTGGAGGCGTTGTCAATGTTCGAGGATTGGGAATACCAATTGTCCGAGTCGTGACTCCACAGCTTGTCCGGCGGCATATAGCCCATCCACTGCTCGTTCCAGGAGGCTTTGTCCAGGCGGTTGTCGTGGCAGCCGCTGTTGGCCACGGCGACCTTGTAAAATTCCGGATGAAACAGGAGCGCGCCAGCCGCGCTTTGGGCGCCGGACGAAGTGCCAAAGATGCCCACCCGATCGAGGTCCATGTAAGGATACTTCGCGGCGGCGGCTTTGATCCACAGAATGCGGTCGGGAAAACCGCCGTCCTTGAGATCGTGCCAGCAGACGTCGTGGAACGCCTTCGAGCGGTTGGCGGTGCCCATGCCATCCAGCTTCACCACAATGAACCCGTGCTCGTTATACCAGCTATAGCGATCAAAACTGCTGAACGATTTTGGCGTGTAAGAATCCTGCGGGCCGGCGTAAATGTCCTCCAAAACGGGATACTTTTTGGCGGGGTCAAAGTTGCGCGGCCGATAAATGTTTCCCCAGATGTCCGTCTTGCCATCCCTGCCTTTGGCGACGAACACCTCCGGCGGTTTCCAGCCGGTGGTCTTCAGTTCAGAGATGTCGGTTTCCTCGAGCTTGCAGACCAGCACGCCATCCGAACAGCGCCGGAGTTCATTTTCCGGCGCCATGTCCGCGCGGCTATAGGTGTCAATCAGGTATTTCCGGTCCGGTGAAAATTGCGCCGTGTGATTTCCATTCCCGTCCGTCAGCGCGACCAATCCGCTGCCGTCGAAATTGATTCGGTAATACTGGAGGAAGTAAGGGTCCTGTCCCGGATTCATGCCGCTGGCCAGGAACCAGATTTGGCGGCGCGCCTCGTCAATGTAATTGATGCCGCGCACCACCCAATCGCCCTTGGTAATCTGGTTCGTAATCCCGCCGGCCTTCGGGTCAACCAGGT
>PLZL01000250.1 GCA_003152145.1 Limisphaerales bacterium | reverse complement strand
CCGTGGTCGGCTGCATACCGACAAAGTTCAACGAGTGATTTTCCCAATCGTTCCATCGCTGCTGGCCGCGCGGCTGCCGGCACATCCGAGCCGCTAAGCAATCCGACGTCGCGGATGCCAAGTTCGCTTGCCTCGTCCACGGCGGCCTTGATTTCCGCGACGGCGCGCTGGCGCATAGTTTCATCGGCGCTGTTGAGGTCGAGTTTTTGCGTGAGCAGTCGCGGCTGGCCGCCGTATTTAGCTTCGACGCCGGCACTGGCAATCATCGCTTTGACCTGTGAGCGCGCGACTAGATCTTTGATCCAGGAAATTTCGATAACTTCAAAATATGGATCGGCGAGAATCTGCCGGCACGTTTCGAGGATCGGCCCTTCGCCCTTGATCGTGGCGGGGAAGGCCATGAAGTGGACGATGCCAGGCCGGATGACGTGATGGAGAGGCGTGTTCATGAGATTTAATTTATTGCGTCGGAATCATCCATCGAAACACATAAGCCTGCAACATCACGAGCAGACCCATGAGGATGGCCAGCGCCAGGCTGTGCCAGAACACCGAACGCAGCACCGTGCCCGCGTCGGGACTGTCGGGACGGCCACCCGTCGCGACGCTGGCGACCACGATGCTCTGGGCATCAATCATCTTGCCCATCACACCGCCGGAACTGTTCGAAGCGGCCATGAGGATGGGTGGAAGGTTGAGTTGTTGCGCCGTCACTTGTTGCAGATTTCCGAACAGCACGTTGGAGGAAGTGTCGCTGCCCGTCAACGCGACGCCGAGCCAGCCGATGAGCGGTGAAAAAAATGGAAACAGAAAACCCGTCGCGGCCAGCGCCAGGCCCATGGTCGTGTCCGTGCCGCTGTAACGCGTGGTGTAACCGAATGCGAGCATGATTGCGATGGTCAGCAGTGAAGCGCGGACGCGCCAGATTGTGCGGCCATAGATTTGCAGAATACGTTTCGGATCCAGTTGAAGGCAGAGACCGGCGAGAATTCCAGCCAGCAGAAGAGCCGTGCCCGTGGCGGAAAGGGCGTTGAAGGAAAACACGGCGTGTTCGGGCGTGGGATTCGCCACCACCGGCGGCACGCGCAGCACGGCATCATCGAGAAGCGGCACATGAACGTTCGGAGCGAACACGCTGTTCAGAAAATTCTTGATCGCCGACAGTCCGGAAAGGAAAACGAACACTGAGAGAAAAATCCACGGCAACCAGGCTTTCCACGCCGGGCCGGGCCGGCTGGCCGGCGGTTGATCTGCGGCCGTCGCCTGCGACGGGGCCAGTTGTTCTTCCGCGGGCCGCCAGAATTTCATCAACGCCACAAGTGAAAACATTGAAACCGTCGCGCTGGCAATGCCAACAAGCCATGGACCGTGATAGTTGCTGACGAGGAATTGCGTGGCGCCGAACGTCACGCCGGTGACAAGGCATGCAGGCCACACACCCATCATGCCGCGCCAGCCCACTTGCGCGACGACCAGCCAGAAGGGAATGATGATGGACACAAGACCAAGCTGGCGGCCAACCATGGCACTGAGCGCATGCAAATCAAGATTCGTAACCTTGGCCAGCGTGACAAGTGGAATGCCGAGCGACCCGAACGCGACCGGGGCGGTGTTGCCGATGAGCGCCAGCTTCGCCGCTTCGAGCGGACGAAAGCCGAGTCCGATCAACAGGGCGCCCGTGATGGCCACGGGTGCGCCGAAGCCGGCCGCGCCTTCGATAAAAGCTCCGAAGCTGAAAGCGATCAACAATGCCTGGATGCGTCGGTCACGCGACACACCGGACAATTGTTTTTGCAGAATGGCAAATTGCCCGGTCTCCACGCTGAGGTTGTAAATGAAGATCGCATTCAAGAGTATCCAGCCGATGGGAAAGAGGCCGAAGGCCCCGCCATAAACTGCCGCCGCCAGCGCAAGCCGCGCCGGCATGTGATAGACGCCAATGGCGATGACGGTGGCGACGAACAATGCCGCGAGCGCGGCGAACTGTGCGCGCACACGCCAGAAGGCCAGCAATCCGAGCAAGGTGACGACTGGCAGCGCGGCGATCAGCGCCGAAACGCCAACACTGCCCATCGGCGCGTAATTTTGTGACCAAGTCATGGGGACAGCGCGAACTTTGTGGTTCGCGAAAAGAAGAACGGGCGTGGGAAAGATTGCCTGTTGCTTGCGGTTTGGTTCACAGCGGTTTCGTCAGGCAGCTTTTCAATCGGCGTGGACTACGTCAAGCAACGATTGATGAAACCGGTGTGTGTTTCGATTCATTGAAAAAGGAAGATCATTCAAACCGAGGCGGAGACCGGCGGCCTCTGACGTAGCGGCGTCTCGGCAGAGCGCCGCAAACTTTTGTTTTTGGATGGCGGCTCACAACAAATACCTCAACGACCTCGTGACGCTGGCCGAATGGGCCACCGCCCGCCACGTCGAACGCGCCCCGCGCCATGCCAAACCCGCGCCCGCGCCGGCGACGAAATAAAACCATTTTTCTTCGGCAGCAAAATGGGCTATTAATAGGGACATGAAACAATTCACAGCCATTGTTCACCGGGGCGAACCGGCTGAAGGCGGTTTTTGGGCGACTTGTCTGGAAGTTCCCGGCGCGAATGGGCAGGGCGAGACGAAGGAAGAATGTCTTGGCAGTCTCAAGGAAGCCATTCAACTGCTGCTGGACACCGGGCGTGAGGAAGCCTTCCGGCTCGATCCCCACGCGGAAACGGCGGAACTGGTGCTGGCATGAAACGCCGGGCGTTGCTCGGCCATCTCCAGGAACATAGCTGCGTGCCTTTCTGCGAAGGCGGCAGCCATTCCATTTGAAGCAATCCGCAGACCGGGCGCAGGGAAGCCATTCCCCGGCACAACGAAATCAAAAAATTCCTGGCGCGTTCCATCTGCCGCAACCTGTCCGTGCCGGTTCCGCCCGGCGATTAAATCATTTCCATA
>PLZL01000040.1 GCA_003152145.1 Limisphaerales bacterium | reverse complement strand
CTGCCAAATATAAAATAATGGAGAAAAATGGAGAAATGGAGAATAATGGAGAGGACAATAAGCGATGAATGACCAGTTTCATTATCACAACGTCAACATGCCAGCGGCGCGATTAGCACTCTTCCTCCGTCTGATCCGCCTACTGCGTAGGACTCCCATTGTTTGGCTGGCAACGTTCATATGCCTTCCTTTCACAGTTTCCTGCCCAGCAGCGGGAGCACAACTCATGCAAGGCGTGGTGCCGGCCGCCGTGACGCGGTTGTCCCCCATTGGCCGCCTCGCTGCAACGGAACACTTGAACTTTGCGATCGGCTTGCCGCTACGCAACCAAGAAGAATTAGACGTTTTGCTCCAACAAATTTACGATTCATCTGGCACGAATTATCACAAATTTCTCACGACGCAGGAATTCACGGCACGCTTCGGGCCAACGGAACAAGATTATCAGTCGGTGATTGAATTTGCGGAGAGCAACGGGTTGGCCATCGCCGGGACCTACTCCAACCGCGTGGTGCTCGACGTGGACGGCAGCGTGTCGAACATCGAGCGCGCGTTTCAAATCACGCTGCGGACATATCATCACCCAACCGAGCCGCGCGATTTCTTTGCGCCGGACGTCGAACCGTCCGTGCCCGTAAATCTGCGGATGGTCAGCATTGACGGCTTGAGCGATTTCAGCCTGCCGCAGCCTGCTACCAGAAAAGTGAGCGCGGCGAAAATCAGGCCGCTAAGCTTCAACGGGAGCGGTCCGAATCAAGAATACTTGGGCAACGATTTTCGCAATGCCTATGTTCCCGGCACCACGTTGAACGGTGCAGGCCAGACGGTCGCACTGCTGGAGTATTCCAGTTATTACAAGGTTGATGTCACCAATTACGAAAACCTCGTAGGCAGTATCATGGGATTCACCAATTATGTTCCTTTGACGAACGTGGTGTTAAGCGGCGGCACTCCCAGCACCGCCAACAATGACGAGGTGGCATTGGATATTGAGATGGCCATCGCCATGGCGCCGAAGTTATCGCGGGTGATTGTGTATGAAAAACGAAGTGTTTCCTTCTCATTGTTGAATCAAATCGCAACCGATGATCTGGCCAAGCAGGTGTCCAGTTCTTGGTCGGTCGGCCCTTGGAGCATTATGACCGCCACAAACTATGACGCGATTCTTAAGGAAATGGCGGCGCAAGGCCAGTCGTATTTTCAATCCTCCGGTGACAGCGATGCCTACACGGGCGCACAGCCTTTAGATAGCGGAACCACCGTGCCCATGGACAGTCCTTATGCGACCATTGTGGGCGGGACAACCTTGACAATGAATGGCACTGGCGCGTCTTGGTCTTCGGAGACGGTCTGGAATTACAATCTCCACAACCCACCCATATCCAACGAAGGGTCCGGTGGAGGCACCAGTTCCTACTACCCCATACCATCATGGCAGGCCAATATCAGCATGACGAACAACAGTGGTTCAACGGCCAATCGCAACATTCCCGATGTGGCGTTGACGGCTGACAACGTTTTTGTCTCCTACAACAATGGCGATGACAGCGGCACCTATTATTTTATGGGCACGAGTTGCGCCGCGCCGCTGTGGGCAGGTTTCACCGCGCTCGTCAACCAGCAGTCCGTTGCGATCAGCGGAACGACCGTTGGCTTTTTGAACCCAGCGCTTTACGCCATCGCCAACGGTAGCAATTACGCAAACTGTTTTCATGACATCACGACCGGCGACAACATCGGCACTAACACTCCGGGGTTCTTCTCCGCTGTGGCTGGCTATGACCTCTGCACCGGTTGGGGCACGCCGTCGGGCACCAATCTGATCAATGCCCTGGCGCCGTCCGCGACGGTGGTTGGCCGGTGGGTGTTCTACAACAACTCCGCTTGGGATGGTAACAATCCCGCCGCCAACGCAAACGATGATAATGCCATTGCCCCGGACAAGACGGCCCTCTTGCCGGGAGGCGTTGCCACCTTTGCCAATTACACCTCTTACAGCCGCGGCCTTAACGGGATCATGGTGGACATTGCCAACCTTCCGGGCACGCCCACAGTGAGCGATTTTGTTTTCAACACTGGGAATGACAGCAATCCTGCGGGATGGTCCAACGCGCCCGCTCCGTTGAGCATCACCGTGCGTCCCGGCGCGGGCACCGGCGGCTCATCCCGTGTCACGCTGATCTGGAAAGACAACAACCTGGACAATGTCGTGGACGCTAACGAAGCCGTCGCCAAGCACTGGCTGGAAGTGACTGTCTTGGCGACCACCAACACAGGGCTGGCGGCAGACGATGTGTTCTTCTTCGGCAATGCTGTAGGGGAAGGCAACGTGGGCAACCCAAACACGTCGTTTCCAGTGACCTCGGCGGATGCGCTTCAGGCAATGAACAATCTCGTCGGCTTGGGCACGGCTGCATTGACCAATATCAATGACTTTAACCGCGATCAGAAGGTGACAAGCGCAGATGCACTTATTGCCCTGAACAACTTGAGCGCGCTGTCGCCTCTGGTGAAACTTGACCTTTCTTCTAGCGGATCTTCCATAGTGGCACCCTCAACGACTGCGTCCGCCCCGGCCGGGCCATTCCTGGGAGAGAGCCTGATTTCCCCGGGTATCCTGCGGCTCTGGTTGTGGCAACCTAAGCAAAGCAACCCGGCGCTTGAGATGACCGATAATCTGGTATCCGGCAAGTGGCAGCCTATCCCATCCGATTGGCTCAAGCCGCTGGGCGCAGGCTTGTTTGAAGTGGATGTGCCGGTTGGCACCGGGAGCGCCTTTCTGCGTCTGCAATCCACCGGGACCGGCGCACCCGGCCAGTGAATTTAAGAGTTGAACTACTAAAGGACACAAGCTATGAAAGACATTACGAATTCGACGATGAACCGCAACAAGCGAACTTTCCACCGGGGAAAGCAAAATGCTCGCGCACAAACCGTTCGAGCCGGATGCAGTATGGCCGGCTTGCTGGCCGTGCTGGCATTGGCCTTTCTGACGCCGCGCGTCGCAATGGGATCCGTCCAGGTGGATGTGGGAACGCAAACGGTGATTGGCAACGATGCAACGCCACAGACGATTTATCTGTTTGTCAACAATTCCGGCTCGCCGGTCACGGTGGGATCCCTTGATTTCTACATTGAGTTGGGAAGTGGCGCGGGCACAACGCCCTCCATTTCAAGCGTGGACCTGCTGACCGGCACGATATTTGCCTCCAATAATTCGGGTCAGTCAGCTGATCCCGGCAACGAGTCACAACTTCAGTTTTACAGCGCGTTGAAAGCTTCGGGGCCGAGTGGCTCAGGGCCGGTCATCCCGACAGGCTCCAGCCAGTTGGCGGCCATCAGTTTCGTTACCGCAGGGACGGCAAGCGGAAGTTTTGCGCTGTCGCTCTCTCCCACCGTGGGCACCACGGATTATTTCACAGACACTTCCAGTCCGACAGGGGTTGGATTATCCATCGTGAACGGCACGCTGGATGTGGTCGCCGTTCCTGAGCCTTCAAACGCATTGGCCGCAGTTTTCATGGTGCTCTTTGCCGGTTTCCAGACCCTCCAACTGCGACGGACAAGAACGGGCATCTAATCCAATCCGCCGCCAATTAAGATTTATCAGACCGACTCGCAAAAGGGTATCCGAACTTTCTGGCAATGATTCGGATAACTGGGATACCATTTCGCCGCACCACCGGAAAAATCCACCGCCGCGGATACTTCGGAAACATTTGCGAGCATCACACACGAATGATGGATTTTACGAATGATTTCGGCCTAAATTCTCAAAATATTTGAGGAATTCACTTTTTGAATAAACATGAGGGTTCGATTTCCTTCACCCGCTCCATTCATAATCAACTACTTACGAATGAGTGCAGTAAAAGTGCAGTAAATTAACCTCTTCGGATTCCTCCTTTGAACCTTGTCTTCCCGTCCCCAAAGAGGCAGTGATTGATTGCATTTATCATGCTTCCTGAAAAATTTTCGCGGCGCGTGGTGGCAGGCTGGCATCAGGGACCGTTTTCGTATTGTCTGCTGGCAACCTTTTCCCGGCATTCTCCAACCCGATTTGCGCCGTGCGCCATTGCGCGAAATCCTGCCAGAAGACGACCCCGCGAAAGACCGGAAAACCGGGCTATCCTGTGGCAAGTCCGGGGACGGGTCAATTGCACGAATGCGCTCAGAAGGCGGCGAACTTGGATCGAATCTGCTCCGCACGTTGGTATTTGGTTGAAGGGTTTGGGGGGTGTGCTAGTTTACGAGCATGCAACGGAGCCTTTATATGGAGCGAGGCAAGCTGAGTTCGTCGTCGGTGACCTTTCCCCTACGCGCCACCAGAAATCGGGAGTTGGGCGAATTTCCAGGCCGTCGTTTCTCCGCATTGGCGCTGATAGNNCTCGGCAACTAAAAGGCTCGCCCCCATCAACCGGCTTGATAGTAGCACGCGTTTGGACTTGGCCATCGGTTTGCCGTTGCGCAACCGCGAAGAGCTCACGAACCTGCTTCAAGCGCTTTATCAACCGGGTAATGCCAACTTTCGCCACTATTTGACGCCTGATCAGTTCGCCTCCTCGTTTGGCCCCAGCCGTGAAGACTACCAGAAGATGATTGATTTCGCGAAGTCCCACGAGCTGATTGTCAGAAGAATCCACCCGAACCGCACTTTGCTGGATGTCGAAGGGTCGGTCGGCGATATTGAGAAGGCTTTTCACATCCACATGCTTGTCTATCAACACCCGGTTGAGGCGCGCACTTTTTTCGCTCCTGATGTTGAACCGTCCCTGGACCTCGATACGCCCGTGCTGGCGATCAATGGTCTGGACAATTATGTGAGGCCGCGTCCGCCGAAACACCGGTTGGGCGCGCAGGTCCAGCCGGCGATTCGTCCGTTGGGCGGTGGCGGCGGTGGCGGTGGTGGAGGACGTGCGGTTCAACA
>PLZL01000284.1 GCA_003152145.1 Limisphaerales bacterium | reverse complement strand
ATTCCCTTCACCCGCTCCATTCATAATCAACGACTTACGAAGAAGTGCAAGTAATTTACCCCCTAAAAATTGTCTTCCCGCCGAGCTCCCGTAACTGTTGATTTCACCCTGCCCGCAGGATTTGTTCAGCGCGTGGCGGCAAGTTGGAACCTGCCTTTTCATCATTCAACGTTAAAATCTTATCGCCTTGCTCCTTGAAATTATTCCGGCCCGTGCCGCGGATGCGTCGCCAAGGCGAACCGGTAGATTGAGATCCCTTCGGCTTAACGTTCGATTGGATATCGACACCCCAGCGAATCGGCAACCGCTCCTCCGACATTGCCCGTCTTTCGAACCGGGAATAACAAGATTTCTCCAACGGTTAATGAATAATGGAATCATCCGGTGCCGTTCCGGTGAGCTTGAATTTGTAGGGCCATTGTTCGCTGGCGTTGGCGTTGGCGTTCGTGTTGGCGTTGGGGGCAGCGGCGGCGCCGCGGCGTCCGCCGCGGGCGCCAACGCGGATCCAGTGTTCCGTGGGCGCTCCCATCACGACGAGCCAGAGGAATTTAGTGTTGGCGGGCACGGTGAACTCAGCGCTGCTGTCGGAATTGGAGAAAATGTCGCTGTAGACGCGGGAGCCATCATCCTTATGGGCGAGGAAGCCGTAGCGCCAGCCGGCTTTATCGAGTCGGGCTTGGCTGAAACCCTCCGCACCGGCGATGCCTTTGAAGTCGAGCGTAACTTCGGTGTTGGCGGCCGGGACTTTGAGCTTGATGGCATTGTAGCCGTAGTTCTGCGGGCACTTGTCGGCAGCAATCTGAAACCAGTTGTCAGCGGCGTTGGTAATCGAGGTGGTGTGCTGATCGGCGTAGCGGGCGGCAACTTTTTCGATGCGCGGCATATCCCAGGTGACGAAACGGCGGCAGGCGTCGAACATTTCGTCGTTGAACTGATCCTGGTTGATCTTCGTGAGTCGCTTGTAAGTCATGACCGGGTCTTCGCCGCGCTGCACTTCGCGCCACATTCTCCCGATGAACTCCATGCCGTGCTTGAAGGACCAGTATTCAAGCGGATAGCACGAGTGGTATTGGTTGTCGGGGTGGAGGAAGGCCAGATGGGTGCCATTCATGAAGGCAGTCAGGTGGTAGTTTTCAAACGTTTGCCATTCAGGATAGACCTGCCAGAGCATGAACTGTGAGGTCATTTCGGCAATGGAGCCGCCGGAGAACGAGGCGGCGCCGTCGGCACGGTCGAGGCCCTGAAAGGAGTGTCCCAGTTCATGGGCGACCACGCCGTAGGGGCCACGGCTGATGCGTGTGGCGGGGGACCAGAAGGCTCCGATTTTGTCGTCGATGGTGCCGCCGCTGCCGCCGATGACGAAAAAGAGGAACTTGTATTTGGTGGCGAGGGATTTGTCTTTGTCAACCCATTTGAGGGTGTCGACGTAATAGTTGTAGAAACGGTCGGCTTCCTTGAGGACTTCATCGGCGTTGAAGCGGCGATTGGCGACGCTGTTGGTCATGGGGTCGTCGCCGTATTCTTTTGCCCAGAACAGGACAAAGTTATCGGAGGATTTGCTGTGTTTGAAACTGAATTCGCTGTCGGGGTTGTTGAAGTCGTTGGTCGCGGGAACGCGGGTGATGCGGGCGGGGATAAGGACTTCCTTGCCGCCGGGTCTTGCGGGGGGGATGCTGATGGGAGGTATGGCGGAGGCGTTGGATGCGGGGGCAGTTTGCGGAAAGGCGACGGGGCAGGCGGTCAGGAGGATCGCGAGCGCAATTGCGGCTTTGCAGGCAGAGCGAATGTTCATGCTGTTTGTCTCAGAATCTAGAGCCACGATACTACGGGGGATATAGGGATTCAATGCGGAAGATTGATCAGAATTACATGAGAGCAGCGTCGCCATGGGCACTTAATTCGAGATGGGCAGCGGACGCGTCGAGCCGGCGGTTGTTGGCTGCAGGGAGCGGGTTAGAATCGTGGCTACTTTTTCTCGTGCACGATTGGGCTGTTTGTGCTGACTCTTCCGGATTTGAAGACTTCATGGCCGTTCTCTGAGATTATGAGCTTAATCCAACCTTTCTACAAAGTCCTCTGGACAGTGCAAGACTTGATATGGGCGGATGATTGCCACGCGGTCATGACTTGAACACACGAACACCCAATGATAAAAGGAAGCATGAACCACCAAAGGAACAATCCATGAAAGAAATTATTTGCGCAGCCTTCGCCAGGACACCGATCAAGCTTGGCGTAATGCTACTGGTGTTCGGTCTGGTGATGGGGATTGGCCCGGCGAGAGCCAAGGCTCAATCGCAGCAACGCGGGGTGGGACCGGGACCGGGAGCCAACCTTGTCTTCAAGAGCCAGATCGCGCCGCACTGGTTTCAAAACGACACCTACTTCTGGTATCGCAATGATCTGCGTGGCGGCGCGAAGGAGTTCGTTCTGGTAAATGCCGTAAACGCGACCCGTGATAAAGCATTTGATCACGCCAAGCTGGCTGCGGCTTTGACCAGGGCCGCCGGAACGGAATATCAACCTGATCATCTCCCTTTCAATGACATTGAAGTGAGTGACGATTTGCAGGCGATATTGTTTCAAGTGGGTGACACTGCGTGGCGATGCGATCTACCATCCTGCACAATCTCACGTTCCGCGCGGCCGCCGGTGATCGCAGCAGTCGCGCAACCGGCGCGGCAGGCTGTGTTCGAAGAAATCACTCCCGAGACGGAGGCCGACGGCACGAATCTCGCGAAGGATCCACCGCTCTATGAAGACAGCCCTTCTCCGGACGGCAGGTGGACCGCCTTCATCAAGGGGAACAACATATTCATCCGCGGCAGTGATGGCCAGGAAGTGCAGTTGAGCCGCGACGGAGTTGCCGACAATTCCTATGGGAGGCTGTCGTGGTCTCCAGATTCGAAGACGATCGTGGCGTCGAAGATTGAGCCTGCGGAATACAAATCCGTTTATCACATTCAGTCGTCGCCGCCAGGTGGAGGCCGAGCCATTCTGCAGACGCGCAGCTATCCTTTGCCCGGCGACAAATACACGACTTACGAGTTGTGGGTCTTTGACGTAGAAAACCGGAACGGCGCCAAGGTCGAAACCGAACGCGTCGACTTCTACGGACCGCCGAAGCCGCGTTGGAGCAAGGATGGAAAACGATTCCTGTTTCAGAAAACCGACCGCGGGCATCAGCGGTTTCGAGTCTTCGAAGTCGAAGCGCAGACCGGCAGGACCCGCACCATTCTCGACGACAAGTCAGACACCTTCATCAACACGACGTATGATTCCTTCATCTATTACACCGAGGGCAACAACGAAATCATTTACGCCTCCGAGCGCGACGGCTGGAAACACCTTTATCTCATTGACGTGGCCGCTGGAAAAATTAAGAACCAAATCACCCAAGGCCCGTGGGTGATGCGCGGCGTGACACGGGTGGATGAGGTCAACCGTCAGATCTGGTTTCGAGGCAGTGGCCGAAATTCCGACCAGGATCCTTATCTGGTCCAATATTACCGGGTGAATTTCGATGGCACCGGATTGACTGCGCTCACTGAAGGAAACGGCAACCACACCGTCCGTTATTCGCCAGACGAGAAATACCTCATTGACACTTACTCGCGCGTGGACATGCCGCCGGTGAATGAGTTGCGACGCGTCTCCGACGGCAAATTGATCTGCCAGCTCGAAACAGCGGACATCTCGGAACTCAAGGCCAGCGGCTGGGAACCGCCGGAGGTGTTTGTTGCCAAAGGACGGGACGATAAAACCGACATCTGGGGCATCATTGTCCGGCCCCGCAATTTCGATCCGAACAAGAGGTATCCGATACTGGAAGATATTTACGCCGGGCCGCACGATTCCTTCGTGCCGAAATCCTTCAACGCCGCCAATCGCTACAGTGCGCTCACCGAGCTGGGTTTCATCGTAGTGAAGACGGATGGGATGGGAACGGCCAATCGTTCCAAGGCATTTCATGATGTTTGCTGGCACGACCTCGCGGACGCCGGTTTTCCTGACCGCATTCGTTGGATCAAGGCGGCGGCGGAGAAATATCCTTGCATGGACATCACGCGCGTCGGAGTTTACGGCACTTCCGCAGGAGCGCAGAATGCCGCGGGGGCGGTGCTGTTTCATCCCGAGTTTTACAAAGCGGCGGTGGCCAATTGCGGTTGTCACGACAATCGCATGGACAAAGCTTCATGGAACGAGCAATGGATGGGTTACCCGGTGGGGCCGTGGTATGCGGCGTCCTCCAACATCGAGAACGCGGCGAAGCTCCGGGGAAATTTGTTCCTGATCGTCGGCGAACTGGACAACAACGTCCCACCGGAAAACACCTTGCGGTTCGCTGATGCGTTGATCAAGGCGGGCAAGGACTTTGACCTGTTGGTGGTGCCCAACGGCGGCCACGGCGCGGGCAATGCGCGCGTCTACGTCCAACGACGGCTTCAGGACTTTTTTGTGCGCCACCTGCAAGGAATTGAGCCATCCGACCGAAATGGAGTCGGCGGGGAGGGAAGGTAGATGAAACTATGTGCCCGGTAGAAATCGCGAGTGCATTAACCGGCGCGTTTTATGCGGATCTTTCGGCCCTAATGAAATCATGAAATCGAGAATGCGTTGGATAAATTTTTGCGCATTGAGCTTCGGCGTGATGTTGCTCGCAACCCTCGCGCACGGCCAGTCAGTTGAGCCTCAAACCGTGGACTCGGTCATCGCGGGCGACGAACAAAACGAGCGCGACCACAATTTGAAAGGTGAACAAACCGAAACGCAACAGCTCAACAATCACACCTATCGTGTCGCCGGCACGAACGGATGGTTTTCGTGGCAACTGAAAGTCTTGCCGGACGTGCCGCAGGAATTGGACATCGAATTCGGCGGCGAGCGGCGACGACCGTCGGACGCGGTGGACATTTTTGCGGATGAAACGAAACTGGCCACTGTGAGGCTCGCCGGCGGTCCGAGGGCGGAGTATTATTCCCTCACGAACGAACTGCTGAAAGGCAGGAGCGCGATCTCCGTAAAATTTCAAGCCGCTGCCGGCTCACGCGTCGGCGGCGTGGCGAATGTCAGCGTCGTGAAAATTCCACCGCCGACCATTGCCTCGATGAGCAGAGCGACTTCGACACGGACGAACTGGGAGTTCATCGTGAACGCGATCAACGACCAGCACGAACCGAAAAGTTCCGGCGACCGGCTCAAGAAACATTTCGACTGGTGGCCGGCGAAAGGAACGAATCAGTGGGTGCAATATGATTTCGCCAGGCCCGCCCGTGTTTCCGCCGTCGAGGTTTACTGGTTTGATGACACCGGCATCGGTGAATGCCGGCTGCCGGAATCATGGCGGGTGCTTTTCCGCGAGAACGGCGAATGGAAACCCGTGACGCATCCGAGCGGTTACGGTTGCGAGGGCAATCGCTACAATCGCACGACATTTGATCCCGTGGAAACGGACGGGTTGCGCCTGGATGTGCAACTGCCTGAAAAATTCTCTTCCGGTTTGCTGCAATGGCGGGTTGAATAACTCGTATGCAAATGCCCCGCCGCGATTTTTTGAAAGCCGCCCCGCTCGCGGCTTACGCGGTCACGCAGATTGCCAGCGGCGAAGCGATTTCGCCCCCCGCGCCCTTTGCCGGCATTCAAATGGGACCGCACACGATTTTGGATGAAGGCATCGAGCACACTCTGGATTTGATTCAAGAAACGGCGGACGTCAACGTCGTGATGCCCTACAGCCACGGCTACAACAACGCGTTTATCAAGTCGCTGCGCGACCGCGCGGATCATGGCGTGCCGTTGACCGACAACTCCCGCCGCAAATTCCCGCTGGTCTGGGTCAAAACTCACGACGAGTTTTACAAGAACACCACGCTGCGTCATCAACGTGTGGACGACACCTTCGAATACGCGAACCGGGATCTCTTCGCCGAACTGGTCGAGCCTTGCCGTAAACGCGGAATCAAAATCTACGCCCGTGTGCTTGAAGCCGGCAGCCGGACGATCACCAATTTCGGCAAGGTCGTGACGCGCGACATCAACGATCGGCCGACAGGCACGGCGTGCTGGAATCACCCCGAATATATCGGCTTTTGGGCGGACACGATGGAAGATTTGTTCCGCAGTTACGACATCGATGGCATCCAGTGGGGCGCCGAGCGGGCGGGACCGCTCATGAATGTCATCTGCCCGTGGAATGACGATCCGCCGACGTGTTTTTGCGAACACTGCTGCGCCCGCGCGAAGAGCCATGGCATTGACGCCGGGCGCGCGCGCGAAGGCTATGCAGAACTTTACCGTTACGTGCAGGGTGGAAATAAAAAGGCGGTTGACGGTGTGTTCGCGGGATTTTTGCGCGTGCTCATGCGCTATCCGGAAATTCTTTCGTGGGAATATCAGTATCGCCTCTCGCGCGAGGAAATTTACGAAGCGATGTTCCAGTGCGTTAAAAGCATCAAGCCCGCGGCGCAGGTCGGCTGGCATGTGGACCACCAGCCGTCGTCGTGGGACATCGTGTATCGCGCGGAGATGAGTTACGGGGAGATGGCACCGCACTCGGACTTCATCAAAATCATTACGTATCACAACGTTCTCGCGCCGCGCATTCGCAACTGGTATCTGCCGAGATTCCAGCGGACGATACTCGGTGAACTTTCCCTGGAAGAGTTGCTCAATCTATATTACGACGTTTTCGGCTACGACAAAAACGTGGAACCAAAACTTGGCGAGCTAATGCAAAAAGGGTTTTCTCCCGATTACGTTTTTCGCGAGACCAAGCGCAGCGTTGCATCCGCGAACAACAAAACAAAAATTTACACCGGCATTGGCTTCGACGTGCCCGGCAGCCCGCCGGATGATCCGGAAACAGTTTACCAGGCGACGCACCGAGCGTTCGAAGCCGGAGCCAGCGGAATTGTCGTTTCACGCGAGTATGAGGAAATGCGCGTGGCAAATCTGAAAGCCGTAGGCCGCGCGGTGCGTGAACTCGCAAAGAAATAACTAGAATGGTGACAAATTGCATTTCGTGGAAAAAAGCTTTGAAGCCACCAAACACGTGGTGGCGAGTGGTGGATTTTACGAATGAATTCGGCCCAAATTCTCAAAATATTTGAGGAATTCGCTTTTTGAATAAACATGAGGGTTCAATTCCATTCACCCGCTCCATTCATAATCAAGCACTTACGAAGAAGTGCAAGTAAATCGTTCCTCGAAAAATAGTTTTTGGCTGAGGAGAACTTGTTTCAAAAAAACTAAGCGCTGCCGCAGGATCGTTGCTCGCTATGAAAAAACAAAGGCACGCCGGGCGTGCATCGGTCGGCAATAAACGCAGAGGGGTTATTTGGCCTTCCGGCGCAGCATGCTCCGAATCATGCCCAGTGCGCCCAATCCCAAAAACGCGCATGTTGACGGTTCGGGAACGGTTATCAAGGACGCGTTGAAATTTGCGTCACCAGCATAGCTAAACGCGTTCAAGAAGCTGCCATTGATGAAATTGCCCGTCGCATACTGAAACTGACTGTCCGTCCCATAATTCGGCACGGGATGAAAGTCTCCACCTCCTTGATCCACATAATTGGCCGTCAGCGCTGAAACCAGCACGGGNNGTGCTGGCAATCGTGTTGGCCGAAAGCCCCACAAAGTTGGCACTGCCCGTCGTCAAACCGGTAAGGTTTGGATACAACGTGTTGAAAATCGCCAGTTGAATGTTTGAGGCGCTGTCGGCATTTCCCGATTTGAAGAACTGGAACTGGGTTAAATCCACAGTAGCGCCGTTGTTCACGCCCGGAGCCGGGGTTGCTCCCAACGACGTGGAAAAGCCCTGGGCATATACCGTGTTCCAGCTTCCGCCGGAAGTGTAGGAAACTGAAAAAGAGGATTGTGCGCCCGCCGGGACAATGGCCAATGCCAACGTGGTCAGGATTGATAGAACAGAAGGAACAGTTTTCATAGGTCGTATTCGAGTTTCGATTTTCATTATTATAACAAAACTTGGGGATTTGGATAGCCTCACAAGTGTATGGTTTTTGGCTGGTCAGCTTGGGCCGGCAAACAAACCTTCTTTTTGCAAAATCACTAAAACGACATCAAACCAATAAAAACAGGCATTACGGCAGCATCACGGGGCAGGACAAAGCGCGAGGCGAAACCCGCGGTAAGCACTGGCTTCGGCTGGCGGGTTTTTCGCGCGATTGGCCGAGCGTTCGTCTCCCGCGCCGCTTCCGAAACTGCCGCCGCGATTCACGCGGTCTGCACCCGTCACCGGGCCGGTGGGGTCGGTCAAGCTGCCGCCGGGATAAGCTCCATACCAATCATGGCACCACTCCCAGAGATTTCCCGACATGTCATAAAGACCCCGGACATTGGGTTGTTTTTGCGCGACCAGACGCGGGCCGCCGGTGCGGCCTGAAACATTAAAACCTTTGCCAAGGTAACCGTCGGGACTATTGGCATCATACCAGGCAATGTTATCCAGCGCGGATGAGCGACGCCCCACCACGACCAGCGGCCCGGCGTAAGTGGCGTCCGCCGTGCCGGCCCGGCAGGCGTATTCCCATTGCGCTTCGGTGGGAAGATTATATTCATACCCATTCGGCAAACGCCCGGCTGCGCTTTCGCTCTGATTCAATTGTCTGCACTACTCCATCGCGTCATTCCAACTGACATAATACATGGGCAAGTTGTCGTCCTCATTGGCCAGGTATTTGCCGGGATCGGCGTCGCGGGAAAATCGCATGAAGTCGCGCACGGTCTGATTTTTGCCGCCGAGGTCATGGAGCACGTCGTCGTGGAGCATCTTACCCAATTGCCCGCGCACGTCCAAACCCGTCACACTTTTCCATTGCCCGATGGTGACCAGGGTCTTGCCCAGCCAAAAACCTTTCGTGAGTCTCACCCGGGTCTGCGGGCTTTCATCGGCTTTACGCAGCGGCTCCGATGCCGGGCTGCCCATGAAAAAAGTGCCGGGTGGAATCCAAGCCATGTCGAGCGTTGCATTGTTGGACAAAGCAAGGTTCCACGTCCTCCCCACCAGCGGGCTTGGGGCTAAATCCTTCGCGCGGTGGGACGCACAGCCACCACATAAGATCACCATGCCGACAATCGTCCCGGCGGCAGCAACCCGGGTCATTTCATCTTTCCACGCTGACTTCATACCAGGTGGTGACAGGATCGCCGACGGGAATCTCCCATCCGGCCTCGGTCTTTCTGGCGATGATCGGATCGCCGATGGGCCGGCCGGAGCCGTCCAATGCTTTGGCTGAAACCTTTGTGGCCCGTTTCAGATTTCGCAGAGTGATCGTGCCGGTCACTGGTTCGATCAGAGTGGGTGACTGCCCTTGCTCCGTCACACGGGTGCGCCGGGCGTCCCATTGCATGCCGGTGTTTTCAACGCGCACGCACGCCGTCAGGAGCAATTTGCCCGCACTGGAAATGGGTTTGGATTCGAGGGAATTGACGATGATGGCACAAAAGTCGTTTTGGACATCGGCGGCCAGATTTGACACATGCTGGTTGTTCGCTTTGACAAAACCCACCAAGCCCTGCGAACGCGGGCTATCAATTGTCACCAGACCTGTTTGATTAGTGTCCGTGTGCCAGACCAGTTGTCCGGTGTCGCTTTTGTAAGGACTGGAAGTGTCTGCCTTGATGGATGCATTTGGTTTCCCATTCAGCGATCGAATGCGCGAGCCATGCAACAACGGCACCGACAGCGGGAAGCCGGGCGTGAAATAGGGCCGTTCGGCACCTGGAAGAAACCGGCTGTCCATGACCTGTTCGCGCGAATAGGAGCGTTCGACGGTTTGTTTTGCCGACTCAAGGTCTCCGCGGACGAACATCAGAGCGCCCGCCACCATTTGCGGCATTTTGACCGGATCAAGCGACATATCGAAAGGATCACCGACGTAGGGATTCCAGTTGGGATCGCGTTTCGGCTCAAACGTATACCAGGCGACGGCGCTCCAATCTAGGAAGCGGGCGTAGGCGGCGAGGATCGGGATGCCTTCGCTGGCAAATTGATTCGGGAACGGGTTGTTCACCTCGCTGACCGTATAGGGTTTGCCGGCAATTGCCGTGCGCGACAGTTCGATGACCGTTGAGTTGAACGGATCGTTCACCATGGGAGCGTTCTTGAAATTTCGCTCGCCCGGATGCTGCCAGTAAGTATGACCGTCCACGACATCCAACTGCGACGTGTCCGCGACCAAAGAGTAGCCTGAACCAGAGTGAGAATGGTCCGCCGTGGCGATGACGGGACACTTCACTTTCAATGTGTCCTTCAAATAGGAACCCATGTCCTTGAAAAATCCGGATTCCAAGTCGGTAAAGAAATTACATTCAGTGTAATACCTTTCCTTGGGCGCATTACGCACCCCGGAGCCTTTGAGACGGGGAATGGGCTGATTGTTGGTGACGCCGGCCAGTTCGCGAAGTATGGCCAATTTTTCAGGATTAAGATTTTTCTGCAGCCACGCATTGTAAAAGTCGGTTAGCTCCTGATCGTAGGCGTCCCTGGAACTCCAACCGACGTAGATGGCATCCTCGTTCACAATCTCGACAATCGCCACGCCTGGTTCATCCACATAGGCTTTCTTTGTGTAAGGATTGACGTGCGTCAGCAACTGGTACGCGTAATCTTTTTCCAGTTCAATCAGGCGCTTATCGAACAACAAAGGGCCTTTGGCGATGCGGTTCTGGACGACCAGGACATTGTCGCCAGCTTTGGTGCCGCGACCGACATTTAGATTAAAATCAACATAGATGCCGCGTTTCAAAAGTTCGGATATGAAAAAATCCTCCTTGTCGAGTTGTGCCGGATCGAAATGCTGGGTGTCGTCGCGCGTGGCGTCAATCATTCCGCGTGGCGCGGCCAGGTCGAGAAAGTGGAGCCGGACATAGTTGACGCCAAAACGCGCAAGCGTGTCTGCCCACATCGGGGCATCTTCTTTGGGCGGGATTTCCACCGACCCCCGGCTCCACTCCGTCAAATTAAATCCCCAAAACCGGATGGGTTTGCCATCGGGTCTGACCAGATGGCTACCTTGAACACGAATGAAGCCGTCCTTGCCCGCCGGAGCATCCAGCAGAAAGGACAGGTTGATGACGGAGTTCGTGCCCTGACGATGGTTCATCGTGAAAGGTTTAAGTTCGATACCGGGCGTTCCGAACGCGGCAGTCTGGGCATAGACCGGCGGCGCTTGATTTACACCAACTGCCACGAAAAGCGAAAGGAGGGTAGCGAAAAAAACAGTGCCAAGTCCGGTTTCACGAGCGGAAATTGCCGGGCAGGAGGGTGGTTTGATATTGGAATGGTTGGAACGCATTTAATTGGTTGGTTCTACTGCAAGCGATAGAAACGAGAATTATTAGTAATCGGCAACGTTACTGAGAACACTGTTCCCGTGACCTGAACTGAATTAGTCACCGGCGACCATACCGTCGGGGGTGACAAATTAGTCGAGCTATTCAGCTTGGTGGCAGCTCCGCTAAATGGCCATTGTAGCTGGAGATTGGAGTTCGTAAGGGCGGCGTTAATCAAAAGCGGAGCGGCCATCCCGCCCACCGCGCTGGCCACGGGCAGAACACTGCCACCGGCGTCAAAAAGCGACGCCGTGTTGAATCCGGCTTCGTTGATGCCGTTGACCGACTGGTATTCTGTTCCCCAATAGAACACGCCGAGCCCGAGTTGGCCGGGCAGACCTTTCACAATCTGAGCCACTGTTGCGATAAAACTGACCTGACCGGCTTTGGTGGGAGGGTAGCCATAAAGGCTGGCTCCATTGTTCGTCCATGAGGTGGGGAAAGTGTTAGTGTAGGGAAAAGCGGTTTCGGCGACAATGATTGGTTTGCCATAGCGGGTGGCTGCATTGTTGAGGCAGTTGCTCAAGCTTGCCGGCGAGCCTTGATAGAACGGGTAATAACTCTCGCCGATGATATCGTAAGGAACTCCTTGATTGTTCAGGTTGTCAAAAAACCACATGGTGGTGGCCCAATCGCCGCCCCGGTCAATATGAACAATAATTTTTGGCATATTTGCGCCCAATGCGCTCGACGCGTCCTGAATTCCCTCGACCGCAGCGTTCATCAATTGGCCAAGCTGGGACCATGACGTGTTGCTGCTGCCCGAAACCTTTCCAATTGTCATGCCTGCATTGTTGGTGAACAACATGCCTTGCGTGATTTCATTTCCAATCTGGACGTAATCCGGCATCGCTCCCGCAACTGCGAAAGCGGCGATGGTGTTGCTGTTATAGGTGCGCATCTGCTGCACCATCTGGGCGAAGGTCAGGCTTGCCCACGCGGCGGGCGTGGCTTGATGACCGGGGTCAGCCCAAGTGTCGGAGTAATGAAAATCCAGGGAGAAAAGCAGTCCTGCGTTTTTGACCCGCACCGCCAGCGGCACGGTGTAAGTGGTGTTGTTAATGTAGTTATGGGGATTCGAACTGGCCTGGGCCGCGCTGCTGGTCCAGAGCCGCAGCCGCACGCAATTGATGCCGTGGTTCTTGAGAATTTGAATTCCATCCTGAACTTGTCCGCCATCTTTGTAAGTAACACCCTTTGATTCAAAAAACGCCAAGTCGGAAAAGTCCGCCGCCGCCAGGAAGTTGGTCGCCGCCCGCGCCGGACCGCTGCAAAAAACGGAGGCTATGACAAACAGAATTGGAAGTTTTAATCCCATTGTTTGCTCATGGTTAAGTCAAATGCCGTTGTGAAAACATGTTGCATGATTGCCTATCCTTCGAATTTGTCTAGCCTCACAGATGTAAGGTTCCGAATCTGACTTAAATGTTTCTCTCGAATAAACAGGGGGGTAAATGCGCCAAAGCTATTCGTTCTTGGTCGAAAGAAACTTGAGCGCAGCCTCGGTTCGTGAACGCACATGCAGTTTGTTATAGACGTGCCGGAGATGCCAGCGCACGGTGCCGTCAGTGAGACCGACGCGGTCGGCAATCTGCTTGTTGGGAAATCCTTCCGCCAGCAATTCGAGGATTTCACGTTCACGGGAGGAAAGGCCTTCCACTTCCGCCGCCGTGGTAACTGGTTCCTGGAAGGATACGATCACCTTGCGGGCAATTTCACGTGACATCGGCGCGCCGCCCTGCCGGACTTCGCGGATGGCGGAAATGAGTTCTTCGGGAGTGCAGCGCTTCAGCAAATAGCCGCAAGCGCCGGCACGCAGCGCCTTGAAAATGCGCTCGGTGTCTTCATAGACCGTGACCATGATGATCTGGACGGCAGGCAGCAGCTGTTTGAGCCGGGCTGTGCATTCGATGCCGGAAATGTCCGGCAGTTGAATGTCCATCAGCACAATGTCCACCTGCCGCTTGGGAATTTCTTTGAGTGCTTGTTCCGCCGTCGCGCAGACACAAACGCACTCGCATTCCGTGTCGGTCTTTACAAATTCCATGAGGCTTTCACGAATGACCCTATTGTCCTCAACAATTGCGATTCTGGTCATAGGTCCTCAATGCAAGGGCAAGTCGAAACGCACGGTTGTGCCTTCCCCGGTTTTGCTGTTAACTTCAAAGCGGCCTCCCAGTTCTTCCAGACGTGCACGCATATTGGCCAGCCCGTCCATTCCTTCCGTTTGGCCAGCCTCGGTCCAACCCCGGCCATTATCGGCAATCGTCAAGCTGATCTGTCCCTGTTCAACCTCTATGTTCAGACGGACTTCAGTGGCTCCCGAATGTCGCACAATATTGGTCAGCGCCTCCTTGAATGCGAGAAATAATTGGTGGCGAAGCCGCGAGTCCACAGCATGGTCATCCGTCCTGAAAGGACCTTCGAGCCGCCAGGTGATATTCGCCAATCCAAGGAAGCGCTCCGCGTAAAGAGAAAAATAGCTGATCATTGAGGCCAGTGAGTCATGAGTGGGGTTCATTGCCCAAACGATTTCGTCCAGAGCCATAACCATCTGGCGCGCTTTGTCACTCATCTGCTCAAGATAACCGCTCCGCGTCTCAAGCGGAGCAGATACGGATCGTGCTCGGGCTCCCAACATGGTGATTTCAGTGAGACCCGATCCTAGATCATCGTGGAGATCCTGGGCAATACGCGCCCGTTCCTGCTCCATAGCGTGCTGTTGCTCGACACGCTGTCGCTCCCGTATTTGGACTTCAAGTTCGGCGGTGCGCCGCTCGACCTTGCGGCGAAGTTGGGTGACCCAGAGCGCCGTGGCAGCTAGGACGCATGCTAACGCGCCCAGAATGACCAACAGTTTCTCCAAGGTCCACCAAGGTGGCCGGGCCAGCACGGCGATATCCGAGGACGAATTGAGCAGCAACTCGAAGGAAGCCACGTCCTGACTCACACCTTGGCTTGCATACGTTCCCACAAGTTCCAGTTGACTCCCCACCGGTATGGCCCGAACGCCATGGTCTGTGCCGGACAACCGGGCCAGGAAAGATCGCAACCCCACCCGCATCTCTAATGCTTGTTCCGTCGGGGTATTCCTTTGATTCACAATCACCGCCTTCACCCGGACTCGTGTAGAATCCAGATCCGCGCGGATCAAATCATCCGGACCCAGGAGTCTGGCTTCGGGAAGAGTGGCATGGCCGGTTTTTCGCACCACTGCTTCGCGTAAGACAGGAGATGCAACGCTCAATTCCGGGAAACCCACGGCATCCACAAGATCGCCGACCTGCAAGTCCATCGGATGCTTCGCAACAAACCGGACGCCGTTGGCGCCATCCAACATGAAGCATTCCGGACCGCGAATGTGAATGATCTGCCCGGCCACCCTGACTCGCTGAAAAGCACTGGCCTGGGGATCAAACAAGAGCAGCTCGGAAGCCTTCTTCTGGGGTGTGGCAAACAAATCCGCTGGCGCCGCTTGCTCCACGGTGATGTCCGCGCCGTTTATCCGGATTTCGTCCACCTTGACCCGGTGGGTTACATAATCCCAAGTGGCGAAGAGGCAGCCCCGCACCCGGATTAGCGCATCCTCATAACGCTGCAGGCCAGGGGGCTTCAACCCGGTGGCCCGGATCTCACTCTTGATTCTGCCATCCGAGGTCAGCAAAATCGCTCCGTCCGGTCGAAGAGCGGTCAGGATGCCTTGGAGTTCCACATATTGCGCGTCCAAACTCCCGTTCATCAATTGGTCCCGCGTCGGATGGATGGGTTCCGGCAGATCTCCGGTGCCAAGGGCGCGGACGTGGCTGGCAATGACAATGGGAGCAAACTCACCCGGTCCGCTTACCCCTTCAACTTCCAAATACTCCCCAATGCGCGCGGGATCCGAACGGCTCTCGGAATAATCGATGACGTAAATCCCACGGGTGGAATCCTGGATGGTGAAGGCCTGGTGTTCCGGGAGAACCGAGGTAATAACCCCCTGAATCCTGACCGGGTATCGGCGCTGCGCCTCCTCGCGCCTTAGACGATGGATTTCCGCGGCCGTTGCCAGCAGGGGAAGCCGGCCGGCATTGGTGCCTGAATTATCAGCCGACGGGGAGGGCGGTTCCATCAGCGAGATTTCACGGGTGCCGGGCACCAGCAGCACACCGACAACGCCATGCCCATCCATGTCGTAGGCGCTCTGGCAAAAACCCGTGGCGCGGACATGGTGGTTCAAAAGCAGCCCGGGCAGAAGGCCGTCCCTGTTGGCAACCGCAACGCGCATGCGGCCTGTTTCGGTGCTTAGTTCCAAAGTCAATCCATCCGGCTCTTCACTCGCAAATGTCACCTTCCCTTCAACCTCCGCCCATNNNNTGCTCTGGCCGAACGATGACGCTCAAATCAAAATTGTCCACTGTTCCCGCTTTCAGCACGGGCAATGAATTAAAATCGGGCAGGACTTCGTTGGTGGCATCACAACATCTGAAATCAACGCCGTTGACCCAGTTGCTCGCGCCAGTTGACCCATCCACTTGAACCCGAAAGAGCACCGAGTCGGGAATTTTCTGCCGGGACAATGCCGGACCTTCATACTCCACTTTCAATCCAAATTTTTCGACCCCGTTGAACCACTCGACCCGAATCGGATTGCGCCCGGCCCTCAAAAAAACCGCGCCGGATTTCTCCACCATGTCGTGGACGCCGTCGTTGTCCACGACCGGCCCTTTGGCTCCGATCCTGAACCCGGCGCCTATTGGCGTGATCGTGCCGTTTCCCTCCAAATGCACTCTTTGTCCCGACTCCACAGATTCGCCGTGCAAATCCATTTCCAATTCCTCGGCACCAGAGTCATCCTTCAAAACGAGTTTTCCTTGCATTGGATTTACCCACCAAACGTCTCCTTCAAGATGGATGGAGTAACTCATTTTTGGAATCTGGGCAGCCAAAAGACGAATTTGATGGACATTGGTTATCTCGGCTGAAATCTGGTCTTTGAAAGCCTGATCAAATTGTGCCAACTGAGCGGTCGATTCCACGCCTGCTATCATCAACCCGCACCAAACCCCCACTCGCGAAGACCAAATCAAGCAAGGCGCGCGCATATGGATTAGCTTATCCCTTACGGTATGTCTTTGCATCAGAAATTTACATTTGTGTCGGCGGGAGTTCAAAAGGAGACAGTTAAAAGGCAGATTTCGCCAATGATTTCAGGCGCATTGTTGAAAAGATTCGGCTGGTATTCACACCCAAAGTTATTTGAAATGATTCAGGTCTTGGAAACACAATGTGACACATCATTTCCCCGCAGGTGTTCGACCGCAGCGGGGCACGAGCTTGAGGCTCAGAAGCCGCCCCGCTGCTCGCTTTATCTCGATGGCTAACGAATTAAATTCCTAAAGAACTGTTTCTTTCCACAGGCAAAACACTTGTCTCCTTTTGAACTCCCGCCTGTCTCCTTTTGTTCCCGCCCCGACACAGAAATTTACATTTGAATTCGTTTTGGATTCACATGACAGCGCCATGCAAAGATCCATTCATGGCAACGCCGGCTCTGCCGCGGCCGGGGCTTGCGCATCCAATTCAATGCTGGCTTCCTCGAGTCCATCGGCCCGGGCTGTAACTCGAATATGGCCGGTCTGACGTGTGGATTGAATGATGGCGAGGCAAAGGCCGTGAAAGGCAAGCCGTTGGCTGGTCTTGTAATCTTCGTGGCTGGTGGGATTCCCGTTGTCCACGCCGATGATCGAAGCCGCGCCTTGCAGATCAAACGACACCAAGTTGGTGGCTCCCGGCACTGTGTAGCCTTGGTCGTCAACAATTTTTACCGTGATGTGTGTGACATCTCGCACATCGGCGTTCAAGTTTTTACGATCCGAAGTGATGACGACGGCTTTGGGGTCGCCCGTAGTGTGAACCTCTTCCACGCACACCTGGCGACCATATTTATAGCCGACAGCTTTGAGGGTGCCCGGCTCGTAAGGAACGTCCCAAGTTAGATGCAAGTCGGCGGTGGTGCCGGTGGGTTGCTGTGGCCTGGCGTAAGTGGCCCAACTTCCCGCATTGCCTTGGCGCGGAAATTCCAGCGACTTGAGTCCGAAACTTTTGCCGTTCAAAAAAAGTTCAACCGTATCGCAGCTTGTGTAGCAAACCACCGGAATGACCTGGCCTTCTTTGCCCCTCCAGTTCCAATGTGGAAACAAGTGTAACATCAAATTGGTCGTCCACTGGCTTTGGTAGAAGTAATAGTTGTCTTTCGGAAATCCGCAGGTATTGAGCATGCCGCTGCTGGAGAGTTTGCCGGGCCAGCGCGATTCACCAAGGTAATCAATCCCCGTCCACCCGAAGTCGCCAATGACGTAATCGTGGACTTTTATGAACTTCCAAAGCTGCTCCGCGCGGATCATTGACATCGTATAAGCAGGCGGCCTTTTCGCCGCAACCTCGGCACGACCACCGGGACCGCCGGGAACACCAAAGCCACCGAAGCCGCCAAAACCACTGAGTGAGTAATCGTCACGGGCACCAACGACCGAGCTTTCCGTTCCGATGGACTTGCGTTGCGGGTGATCATGGCGGTCATCGTCATACATTGTCTCTCGCCGCGTTCCCCAACGATCCACGTAATTATAGCCTACGACGTCCAGAAGATTCAGGAATTCCGGCGTCGCACTCTTCGAGTCGGTAAAGACATTGTCGCAAGCGGAGGTGACGGGCCGTGTGGGGTCCTCGCGATGGCAAGTCTCAACCAGCGGGCGAAGAATGTCAGCGCCGTTGGCACGGGTTTGTTCTGGAATTTCGTTCCCCACGCTCCAGATAACAATGCTGGGATGATTGCGGTCGCGATGCAGCATGTCAGCAAGATCGCGCTGGGACCACTCGTCGAAATAATTCGCATAACCCTGGCGCACTTTCGGGCTTTTCCATTCATCAAACGATTCGTCCATGACGAGAAATCCCATGCGGTCGCAGAGATCGAGCAGTTCGGGCGCCGGTGGATTGTGACTCATGCGAATGGCATTGCAGCCCATGTCCTTCAATTCTTTCAAGCGCCGTTCCCAAACGCCAATGGGAACCGCCGCTCCTACCGAACCCGCATCGTGATGCAGACACATGCCCTGCATTTTCACCTGCTGGCCGTTGAGGAGAAGGCCCTTGTTGACATCATAGGTAATCTCTCGAATGCCGAATGGTGTTATGAAATCGTCCGCCACCTGGCCACCCGACTGGATGGTGGTGCGAACGGAGTAGAGGTTCGGAGATTCGAGTGACCACAAACTCGGTTCGGCAACTTCTAAAGTTTGATCCGATTCACGGCTGGATCTGGCAGTGAGGGTTTCGTTTACTTCTTTACTAGCAACAACAGCACCCTGGGAATTCAAAATTTGAGTAACCAACGTAACTTTGCGCCGGGCTGACGAATCGTTTTGAACTTTAGTTCGAATGCGAACAGTGGCTGAGTCGGCGGAAACTTTCGGCGTTGTGACATAAGTTCCCCAATGCGAGACGTGCAGAGGGTCGGTGATCGTGACCCACACATGCCGGTAAATGCCGGACCCGGAATACCAGCGGCTGTTCGGTTGACGCGAGTTGTCCACGCGGACAGAGAGAACGTTGGTTTGCCCAAACTTCAAATAGGATGTGAGGTTGTATTCGAAACCGATGTAACCGAAGGGACGGTGGCCCAAAAGCCGGCCGTTGAGCCAAACATCGCTGTTCATATAGACACCATCGAACTCTACGAAAATATTCTTTCCGCGCCAGGCTTCTGGCGCCATGAATGTCCGGCGATACCAACCGATTCCGGTTGGAAGCGAACCGCCGCTGCCACCCGTTGGATCCGACTGTGTGTAAGGCCCTTCGATGCTCCAATCGTGCGGCAGATTCACCGTGCGCCAGGCTGTGTCATTGAAATCGGGTTTGTCAGCTCCCGGCGTGTCGCTCTTGATAAACTTCCAGCCAAAATCGGCAGTGAGACGTTGACGGAGTAGTTCATCCGCCTGGAGCGGCAAAACGAAGCTGAAGAAAACAGCCAGAAGGCATGGGCCGAATCCCCGACGCGGGATGGATCGAATCATGGAAGTGTGCCGTTTGATTTTTTCCTATAGGCCGGTGATTTTTAGGGCATGGCTGGTGCCATGAGCTGTAGACCCAATACATTCATTGCAGGCAGTGGATTGCCTTTAGCATCGAAGAGCGAGTTGGCGTCTGGCCCACTCCAGCGGTTGGTGGATCCTGGAATGAAAGTGGCTTCAGGGTGCCAGTAGTTGACACCGATGCCGCGGCCTTTGGGTGCTTCTCTGACTGTCTTGATGAGGTCGGCGAGGAACTGCTTTTGACCTTCGGGGGTCATCGGCCAAATCATGTTTTTGGCGGCGGCGGGCGAGGGGTTGACATCTCGAGATGGATAGGCAGTTTCAACAACCATCACGTCCTTGTGGTAACGGTTGATGGTCTCGCGCAGGTTGTCACGGAGATTCTCCATTGTCCCGTGCCAATTCGGATAAAAGCTCTGGCCGATGATGTCAAAGTCAACTCCGGCGCTCGTGAGATGGTCAAAATACCACTTGGTGACGGGCCAGTCGCCGCCACAGTCAATATGAACTATGATGCGGACATGGTCGGCGGGTGTAGTCACGGAGCGGACCCCCTCGCCGGCAGCTTTGAGGACACGGATAAGATGGTTCCACTGCTTCGCATCATCGTAAGGCACGGGCGGAGTTATCACGACCACATCGCCTGAAAACACCTTGACAGTAGAGAGCGGAACCTTCACCTGTGCATCGGGCCAGAGAGTGCCTCCCGTGATTTCGTTGCCAATCTGAACAAAGTCCGGCGTTGCCCCGGCTTCCTTCAACGTTTTGACAACGTGGGCTGTATAAGTCTCAACCTGGTTTACGAGGGCATCGAAATCGAGCTTCGCCCAAGCCGCGGGTTTGTTTTGTTTTTGCGGATCAGCCCACCAGTCAGAATAATGGAAATCAAGCATGAAAGTCCCGCCGGCGTCTTTGATGCGCTTGGCTAGTTTCGTCGTGTATTCAAGCCCATTGGCGCCATTGCGCGGATCAACCCAAATCCGCAGGCGAAAACATGTCCAGCCGTTTTTCATGAAAATCGCCAGGGCGTCACCCGGCTTGTTTCCATTCATATAAACTCCCCCCTGCTGATCTACTTGCGAGAGCGTGGAAATGTCGGCCCCCAGATAAAATGGCGATGGCTTGGTTGTGGACGCCGTTGTGGGTGTGTTGCTCGCACATCCCGTGATCAAAAGCAGCGTGGCGCCGGCTAAAATCCACGAATAAGAACGCGCACAGTTTGAGGACGAGTTTTGACACTTTGATTGGCGTTCATTGGACATGCCGTGATTTTCTCAAGGAAAGAGCCGTCTGTCTAGCCTCACAATTGTGCGGGGTTCTCGTTTCGGCGTTTCGGCATGATCT
>PLZL01000461.1 GCA_003152145.1 Limisphaerales bacterium | reverse complement strand
TCCGTGCGTTCCTTGAGGCCGACGCGCGCGAGCAGTTCGCGTCCGCGCGCCACGGCACGTGCGGCGGGCACGCGTGCGACGCGCGCGGGCAGGCAGACATTTTCCAGCGCGGTGAGTTCGGGCAGGAGGTGATATGCCTGAAAAACAAAACCAACGCGGCGGTTGCGGAAATGCGTCAGTTCAGATTCAGAAAAAGCGGCGAGATTTTGGCCGTTGAAAGAAATTTTGCCCGCGTTCGGCGAATCCAGGCCGCCAATCAAATGGAGCAGGGTGCTTTTGCCCGCGCCGGACGCGCCGCGCAACGCGAGAAATTCGCCGCTCGCCACGTCGAGGTTCACATCGCGCAGGACTTCGAGCGTGCGCCTGCCCATCGCGTAACTTTTCGAGAGGCCGCGCGCGGAAAGCAGGGGTTCACTCATAGCGCAACGCCTCCACGGGTTTCAACCGGCCGGCGCGAATTGCGGGCAGCACGCCGCCGAGAATGCAAATGACAAAGGAACTGACGCAAATCAGCGCGATGTCACGCGGCGCGATAATCGCAGGCAATTCGCCGAAGCCGTAGATGGAAGCGGGAAAAAGCTCGAAGCCGGTCCAGCGGTTCATGAAATGCAAAAACTCGTTCCGGTAGGCCAGCGCGAGAATGCCGAGTCCGCAACCCGCCAGCACGCCCAGCACGCCGATGATGGCGCTCTGGCCCAAAAAGATCCCGGAGATCTGCAGGTTCGTCGCGCCGAGCGCCTTGAGCATNNTTTTTTTCAACGATCAGCGCGCCGAGAATCGCCTTGTTTTCCTGCATCCAGGTTGTGATGCGATAATTGTCGCCCAGCGAGCGCTGCAATTCATCCTGCACCTCCGGCGCTTGATACGGGTCATTGAGCATGACCATCAGGCCGTGAATGCTGTTGTCGAGGTTGTAAAGTTCCTGCGCGTTTTCGAGCGAGGTGGNNGCGGGGGAGGTAATCGAAACACGGTCGCCGACGGCCAGGTTCATGTTCTCGGCAAAATCGCTGCCGATCAACAGGCTGCGTCCGCTCAAGTCAAATTTGCCCGCGATGATGCGTTGCGGCAGCACGCTCACATCGGCTTCGTGGGCGGTGTCAATGCCGCGCAGCCATGGCGCGCCGGCGAACGATTGTTCCACNNGGCCCAGCACGAACGGCGCGACGCCGCGGACATTTCTATTCGACGCGGCAAGATTCATCACGGCGTTGTAACTTTTAATCGTTGAGCTGCGCCCGTAGATTTTAAGATGCGCGTTGAAGCCGAGGATTTNNATGATGAGCACCGCGACGCCGAGCGAAACGCCGACGACCGAGATGAGCGTGATGATGGAAACGAACGTCCGTTTGGGCCGCAGGTAGCGCAGCGCGAGGAGGAGTTCAAACGGCAGTTTCGACATGGATGCAGGTTAAATGTTTTGTATTGGAGTTCAAGCTTCAGCTTATTTACGGGGCTGAACTTCAGCAACTCGCGGAACAAACCTCAATGCCCTTGTCCGAACGGATTTTTCTTTTGCGATGGTTCGGAAATTCGCGGCAGAAAAAGCTGGCTCAAAAACAGATAGATCCAGCCCAGCGCGAAATGCGCCGCAAAAACGAATCCAAGCGAAACCAGATCAAGAAAGCCGGCGTCGTAAAGCAAGACGCCCGCCGCCATCAGCAGCGCGCCCGCCAGCAGCGCCGCCCCGGACAATTTCCAGCTCGCGCGAAAATTCAAATCGCGGTTGGCATAAAATCCGAGAAGCCAGGCCGGCAGAAAATAAATCGTCGCCAGAAGCCACCAGCTCACCAGCAAACCAACCGTCAGCGCCGCGGCGGCAATGAACAGGATTTCCACCGCCCACGCGCCCCAGAGCGGTTCGAGTTCCGTGCGATTGAGCGGCGCAACGCGGTCCGGGACATAAGAAATTTCCGAATAGCCGGGCAGCAATGAAAAAATACGAATCGAGTCTTTGCCAAATTCAATTTGCACGTCGGCGGTGGAATGAATCTGGCCGGAATGGTTCAGGTCAACGTCGAACGCCAGGAATTTCCCTTCGGCGAGCATTTGCGGCGAGTCGCCATGCCAGTCCAGTTTGCCGGAGCGGATTTCGCCTGCGNNAGCCGGCTGAATTTCGCGCGCGCAAACGCCGCCACGCCGCGCGGCGTCAGCGGTTCCCAGGCGAAAATTGATTCGGCAGGCGCACTCATCCAGCCGCAGAATACTCAAAATGGTTGAGGCGTTAAAGCGTTGAAGCGGAGCGCTGTTCACCGCTTCAATGAATCAGGCCTTTTTTTCTTCCGGCGGATTTTGCGGATTTTGGCCCGGTGGCGGCGGCGCGAGGATGACCGGCACGGGATAACGCAGCTTCATCACGTCGTCCACCATCACCTCGACGAAGTAATTTCCGGCGGCCTTGAATTCGATGTTGCCGAAGACCATGACGTTGGTGGCGTGCAGCGCCGGGTCGCGCAACTCGAACTTCATCTCGCCTTTGCGGAGCACGGTCGTCTGATCGGGCGCGACAAGCCGGATGTTTTCGGTGAACTGGCCCAGTCCCGCTGTCCAGCGATTAAAGACGCAGAGCCGTCCGGCGATGACCGGCAGTTGCGGCACGCGCAGAAAGTTGACTACGCCGATGAGAAAAAAATTTCCGTTGGCTTCCTGCCGGACCTCATCGCACAACAGCGAGGCCTGTAGATCGGGTAAAATTCGGGTGGCTTGCATAATTTAGTTCTCTTCTTCCAATGTCTGGAAGCTTGATAGATCTTTTTCTGCCGCAACTCGTTGTGCGGCGATGACAGTGTTTCCCATCAGCATCGCAATCGTCATCGGGCCGACGCCGCCGGGATTCGGAGTGATTTTTCCGGCGATTGGTTGGACGTTCGCAAAATCCACGTCGCCAACAAGTTTTCCGTCAACGCGATTGACACCGACATCAATCACAACCGCGCCGGGCTTGACCATGTCGGCCTTCACAAATTTGGGAACACCTATCGCCGCAACTAAAATATCCGCGCGTCTGCAATGCTCTTTGATGTTGCGCGTCGCCGAATGACAAATTGTCACAGTTGCGTTTGCACGCTGTCCTTTTTGACAAAGCATCGCAGCAAGCGGTTTGCCGACGATATTGCCTCGTCCCAAAATTACGACTTCTGCGCCGTCGGTTTTCACATTGGACCGGAAGAGCAATTCACAAATGCCCGCCGGTGTGCAAGGTCGAAAACCTGTCAAGTCGTCGAGTATCAGTTTGCCGACGTTCACCGGATGAAAACCATCAACATCCTTTTCCGGCTTAACGCTCGAATAGACTCGCGCTTCAGAATAATTTTTTGGCAAAGGCGCTTGAACCAAGATTCCATGGAATCGCGGATCATTATTCAATTCCTCAATTCGTTGGAGCAATGTTCGTTCGCCACAATATTCGGCCAAAGCGTATGTTTCAGAAAAGATGCCGAGTTCCGCGCAAGCCTTTTCCTTGCGACCAACATAGACTTTCGAGGCCGGGTCTTCACCGACGCGCACGAACGCGAGGCCGGGTTGAATACCGCCCCGCTTCAAGTCGTTGATGACCCGCAGCAAAGAATCGCCGAGGAATTTCGCCGCGATGGCGCGGCCGTCAATGACGTTGTCCCGTCGCCCGGGGGCTTCGGTAGATGACTTTTGGGACGGCATTTGTGTCAATCACCAGAATGCGCTGGACGGTCAGAACGGGAATATCCTTCCACCGCGCCGAAAGCCCCTCTTCGCCGGTGACGATGATTCTCATGCCGACGTAGCGGCTGAAATCAAGGTTGGTTGTCGTCGTGTAGAGAAAATTCACGTTTTTGCCCGTTCTGAGGTCATACAATTCATATTCCGTCGGCGTGATCAGGCTGCCGACGTGGCGGACGACACCTTCGTGCGACACGATGCGCGGCGGCGGCGGAACATTTATGTCAACCGCTGCGGGTTCGGGCGCGGGAAGCGCCGCTGTCGGCGGGTTGGCGGGTTCGGTGACAATGGGTGTCGCTTCGGGGACCGGCGTCGGCGTCGGCGCGGGCGCGGTTTCCGTCGGTGCAGTGGTGGCAACTACCGGCGCGGACGCTTCCTGTTTCAAATACATCGCGGCGATGAAGGCGTAGGCGTTCGTGGCCGCTTCAATTTTTATCCAATCGCCTTTTGTTTCAAGTCCACTGACCGGCGCGCCCTTTTCGAGAATGCCGACGACGCTGAAGTTTTCGCCCGGTCCGGCGCGCAGGTTCAATTTCTTCACCGAAACAACCTTGCTCGATTCGTCAATGAATTTCCCGTTGAGCCAGACGTGCACCGTGGGGGGAAGGGCGATTTTCGCCCATTGCGCCGGCTCGTCTATCTTGTGCTTGTCGAGATTGATCTGGCCCAGCACCGTTACCGCGTCGCCCTTGAACAGGTGCGCGACCACTTCGCCTTGAAGGCCGGCCTGGCCGCGCACGATGAGATTGCTCACCGTGACTTCCGCCGTGCCGGGAACGAGCGCGACGGTCGGCTCTTTCAACCTCGCGGCTTTTACGGGCGCTGCAGCGCGTTTCTTGAGCTTCACGGGCGCGGCCGCCAGCGCAGTGGCCGGGGCGGCCGCAGCCACCCCTTCCGCCGCCGGCGAAGTGACCGGCGCGGGCATGTCCGGCAGCGTGTTCGTTTTGTTTTGCGCGATGGCACCCGTCGCGACCATCAGTCCCAGTGTCAACCAGTAATGCTTTTTCATAAATCCGAAAGTAAAGTTTTAATTTCCGTTTCTGTCAATGTCCGCCAGCGGCCCGGCTTCAACTCGCCCAATTTGATTTTCCCAATCTGCGTCCGCTGCAGCCGTTTCACCACCAGTCCCTGCGATTCAAACAGCCGCCGCACCTCGCGGTTCCTGCCTTCGCCCAGTTCCAGTTCCACCACGCTCCGCGCCCGGCTGCCTGAAACCAGCCGCGCCGACAATGCCTTCAATCTCTCGCCGCCGTCGAAAACGCCCTGCGTGAACCGTTTCAACATTTCCCCGCCCACCTCACCTCCGATGGTCGCCACGTATTTCTTGCGGACGCCATAACGCGGGTGGGTCAGCCGCAATGCGAATTGTCCATCATTCGTCAGAAAAATCAATCCTTCACTGTTGAAATCCAGACGTCCCACGGAACTCACCATTTGCCATTCTTTTGGCAATAAATCATAAATCGTCGGGCGGCCCAGTCCATCCGCGTGGGAGCAGACGCAGCCAGCCGGCTTGTGCAATGCCACGTAAAGCTTGCGCCGGACGCGGACCGGCTTGCCGTCCACTGCCACCGCGTCGTGAACCGGATCAACTTTCGTTCCAAGCTGCCGGACAATTTTCCTGTTGACCGAAACGCGCCCCTCCAGAATGAACTGCTCCGCTGCGCGCCGCGAAGCCACGCCGGCCTCGGCCAGAAATTTTTGCAAACGAACGGCAAGTGACATGTGGCAAGTGGCAGGTGACAAGCAGCGGGCAACTCGTGTCACGTGTCACCCGTCACCTGTCACTTTTTACACGTCGGGTTTGGTTTTGCGNNCTGCGATGCTGTGACATAAATTATTTCTTCGGTTGAATTTTCGGTAAAAAACGAAGAGGAAGGATACCAAAACAAATCCTTCCTGCAATGACGAATTTACCACTTCAATTCCTGCAACCGGCGCGCGACTTCCCCGGCGTTGGCGCGGCTGTTGAACGCACTGATGCGGAAATAGCCTTCGCCCTTTGAGCCAAAACCGCTGCCGGGCGTGATGACCACATTGGCCTCGCCAAGAATTTTGTCGAATGCCTGCCAGCTCGTGACGCCTTTCGGCGCGCGCACCCAGATGTAAGGCGCATTCACGCCGCCGAAAACTTTCGGAAACGCTTTCTTTGCGCCTTCGCGTAAAACTTTTGCATTGCCAAGATAATGCTCAATCAGCCCGCGCACCTGCGCCTTGCCTTCCATCGAATAAAGCGCCTCCGCACCTCGCTGGACGATGTAACTCACGCCGTTGAACTTCGTCGTTGTGCGGCGAAGCCACAATGGATGGAGCGGTTGCATCTCGCCTGTTTTGGTGGCCGCCCGCAAGGGCTTTGGGACGACCGTGAACGCGCAGCGCGTGCCGGTGAAGCCGCCGTTCTTCGAGCAACTGCGGAATTCGATGGCGCATTCGCGCGCGCCGGGAATCTCGTAAATTGAATGCGGCAAATTCGGATCGGTGATATAAGCCTCGTAAGCCGCGTCGAACAAGATGATGGCCTTGTTTTCGAGCGCGTATTTCACCCACGCTTCAAGTTGCGGACGGTTCGCCGCCGCACCGGTCGGATTGTTCGGCGAGCAAAGATAAATCACGTCCACGTGCTTCTTCGGCGGTTCGGGAATGAAACCATTGCTCGGCTTGCACGGCAAATAAACGAGTTTGGCGTAAGCGCCCGCTTCGTTCGCCTCCCCGGTGTGGCCGGCCATCACATTTGTGTCCACATAGACCGGATAGACCGGGTTACTGATGGCGATTTTGTTTTTCGGGCCGAGAATGTCGAGGATGTTGCCCGTGTCGCATTTTGTTCCGTCGCTGACAAAAATCTCGTCGTCCGCCACATCGCAGCCGCGGCCGCGGAAATCATTTTGCGCGATGGCGGCGCGCAGCCATTCGTAGCCCTGTTCCGGGCCGTAGCCTTTGAATGTCTCGCGCGCGGCCATTTCGTCCACGGCCTGGTGCATGGCGGCGATGACGGCAGGCGGCAGCGGCTCGGTCACGTCACCGATGCCGCAGCGGATGAGACGTTTGGCGCCTTCCGGATTTGCGTCGCAAAAAACCTTCACGCGCCGGCCGATTTCGGGGAACAGGTAGCCGGCTTTGAGTTTGAGATAATTGTCGTTGAGAAAAGCCATCTTTTAACCACAGATGAACACAGATGGGCACAGATGTAAAATTGAAATGAATTAAGATAGTGGCTCAATTTGATCGGTGTAGTTGTCGGTGCTGTGCGCCGATTTGGAGCCAGAGGCTCGACGCTACAACCAAATTGAACCACCACCTGCATTTCTCTTGACTTGCGGAAAAGCCCGGTTAAAGCTTGGCTTATTCCCATGAAATCCCGTGTTGATCTGGCAGCGCGTGGCACTCCGAAGACGGAAGAGGAGCTGTTGGCAAACCAGCATGGTTGCAGGGCCGGGCCGATCTTCTTCAGGACGGCTTTTACTCTCATCGAGCTTTTGGTGGTCATAGCTATTATTGCAATCCTTGCGGCTTTATTTTTGCCGGCCCTGAATCGCGCCAAGGAGCATGTTTATACTACAGTTTGCAGGAGCAACTTGCGGCAGTTCGGAATCGCCTTGGAGAATTACACCTCCGATTTTAAGGCTTATCCATATTATTCTGCGGGTTTTGCCGTGCCTGGAGGTAATCCCAATTATTGGCAAGAGCTATTGCAGCCCTATTCCAATGCAAAATGGGATGCCAATCTGGTCAATGGCCGAGAAGACGTGAGCAGCCGACTCTACTTGTGTCCCAGCTATGCCCGTCTGACCCCACTCTGGGATCCGGGCAATGATTGGTGGGATAGTCACAATTACGGAACTTACGCCTATAATTGGAAAGGGGTATGGAACCCGAAAACCCCATTTTATTTGGGTTTAGGAGGTGCAGGGCCGCAAGTGGGAAAACTGCTTCCTCCAACCCGGGTGGGCGAAGTCCTCAAACCCAGTGATATGATTGCCATCAGTGACGCACCCCTCGCCCCAACCGTAATCCCAGCGGGCAACATTTATGGGTGGACGGACTTTACGCGCTATGAAGCCGATTATGACTACAACGTGGAGTTAGGGATCAACACCCCGGCCATGGATGGCGTCTGGGGTGCGATCGGAAAGAAAAATGTCCGGGTGGCAATCAAACAACGCCATTTGGGAAAGTGGGTTGTGGTTTTTTGCGACGGTCATGTGCAGACCAAAAAGACAGCAGAACTATTTAATTACAATGACGATGCGGTCTTGAGCTTGCGAAACAAGGACAATCTTCCCCATAGGGAGCTGTTTGTGATGTCGCCATGAAAGATCGCAAGCCATCCGACTTGATGTTTTATTCGGCCTTCAAAGCCATTTTCAGTAGGGCAGGTGTTCGCCTGCCAGTGCTGCTTTAAAGCAAAAATCCGGCGAGCGAGGCGGTCATGTAGGCGGCGAGCAGGCCGCCAAGCATTGCGCGGAAACCGATTTTGGCCATTTCACTGCGGCGTTCCGGCGCAAGCGAGCCGATGCCGCCGACCTGGATGGCAATGCTCGCGAAGTTCGCGAAGCCGCACAACGCGTAGGTGGCAATCGTGAAGCTGCGCGGGTCGA
>PLZL01000419.1 GCA_003152145.1 Limisphaerales bacterium | reverse complement strand
TAAACCACGTCGCGGCTGTCGGCGTGTTCCAGCCGGATGATTTGCCCGCGATGTTGTGAATAGACAATCCGCAGTCCTTCAATCCGCAGCCGGCAAAAGCCTTCCAACTCACCGCGCAATGCCTTGAGGTCGCCACGTCCGTTTTCCAGACTGCGCAGAGCGGCACCCACGCGCCTTTTCGTTTCCGGCGGCAGCGCAATCAGCCACCGTCGCACCTGGTCAGAGGCCGAAATTTTCATCGGCCAGATCCAGTTCCTTGTAAGCCAGCCGGCCCGCCTTCGCCGCCCGCAAAGTTTTCATCGCCGCCGGATTGCTCAATAATTCCATCGTTTCCAGCAGCGCGTCGTAATCTTCCAGCGGCATGGCCACATAAACCGGCTTGTCCCGCCGGGAAATCACAAACCGCCGCCCCGCCCGGCAGAGTCCGGGCAGGTTTGCCTGCGCCTCGGAAACAGTGTATGTAACTTTACTCATGGAGTTACATATAATTGAAATCCTGCAATCCGTCAAGAAGGCAGTTGCAGTGTCGGCGCTGTGCGCCGATGCACTCCGGCCACAGGCCGGACGCTACACCTCTAATTTCCAGCGATTCCTTCGGCTTCAATTCAATCCACTCCCAAACCAAATCCGGTTCCTGGCAAAATTAAATTCTTGGCGGCTGGGCGCGAAATTTTGTAACAAGGGTTTGTTGGAAAAGCCCTGAGCGGAACGGAACCAGAAATGGCAGCAATCTTAAATGTCTTCAAGCGATTTCTTGAGCACCGTCGTCTTCCCGCGGTTCTTGCGATTGGGGCGATACTGGTGATGTTGCCCGCCTTGAAGATCGGCCTGGTGGCGGACGATCTGGTTCAGCGGGTTGTCGAACTCAAGCCCAGCCAGTTGCCGGCGCGCATGCAGGAGATGGGCGTGCCGCCGGATTCCGGCAGCCTCGGGACCGTCCTCCGCGACCTTTTCCCCGGCTTAAACCGGATTGCGCCGGCGAAAAGCTACGGCCTGCTGCCGTGGTGGACGCCGGACGATTTAAGACTGGGCCTTTGGCGGCCGGTGACCGCGTTCACCCACTGGCTCGATTACCGCCTCTTTCACGATTCACCCGTGCTGATGCACGGCGAGAACATCGCGTGGTTCGCGGCCATCGTGTTTCTCCTCACGATGATTTACCGGAAGCTGATGGGGACGGGGTGGGCCGCCGGACTGGCGGCGCTGATGTTCCTGCTGGACGGCAACACCTATTTTCCGGTGGCGTTCGTCGCNNTGGCGTTCGGCAAAGTCCAGTTCCGCACTGGTGCTGTCCGCCCTGTTCCTCGCGCTTTCCCTCTTCTCGAACGAAGGTGGAGCTTCCACCTTTGCCTTCATTCTCGCGTATGCGCTGGTGCTTGAGCCGGGTTCTTTTCGCAGCCGGGCGCTGACGATTTTGCCTTCGATCCTGGTCATCGCTCTATGGCGGACCATTTATACGCTCTCCGGCTCTGGTGTGTTCCATGTGGGGGGTTACATTGACCCTGCCATCGAGCCGATTCAGTATGCGCGGGAAGTGATTCCCCGGGCGATGGTTTTACTCGGAGGCCAGCTTGCCGCGCTGGCTCCGGATTTGTTGATCGGGGTTAAACCTTCATTACAGCCGATGGTCACCGCGCTTTATTGCGTGCCCGTGATTGCGGCCTTGGTGGTTTCTCTCCCGTGGGTGCGCCGGGACAAAACTGCTGCGTTCTGGTGCACCGTCATGCTGCTGGCGGCCATCCCGGCGGCAACGGTCGTGCCGCTCGGCAAGAACCTGGGCTTTGTCGCCGTCGGGGCTTATGGACTGATTGCCAGTTTCGTTGCCGGCCTGATTACTCGCCGGTTGCCGGAATCGTTGACCTATCGCATTCCGGCGTGGGCAGCCTGTGCACTGCTGATTCTGGTTCACATTCCGGGAGCCATCGCCGGAAGGGTCCTGGCGGTTGAAGCAACCGCTCGCACCTTCAATGCGTTGGGCTATTTAAGTAAAATCGGCAATTCAACGGACGTGGAAAACAAGAACGTGATCGTAATCAACGCACCCTGCCAGATCTTGCTGGCTTATGCCCCTTTTTACAGAGCGTATCACCACCAGCCGTTGCCAAAGACCATCCGGACACTGGTGCCGGGTTGCACGAGCTTTGACGTTGAGCGGACCGATGACAAAACGCTGGTGATTCAATCCAAAGCGCCGGACATATTCTCCTGCGACGATGTTGGCCCAATCCATGCCGCCTATGCATTCAGGGCGGTCAACATGCTTGTGGGCGCACCGGGATGCAAAAAGGGTTATCGGCGTGACCTAGGCGGCCTCACGGTGGAAATTCTGGAATCGGATGCCTCGGATTTGCCTTCCCGAGTTGCTTTCCGGTTCGACACCTCGCTGGATTCGCCCGATTTCCACTGGCTCCAGTTCGATTGGCGAACGCTTTCCTACATGCCTTTTAAGATTCCGGCCATCGGACAGAGCGTCACGGTGTCCGGCCCGCGTTGAGTGACGTTGGCGGCAGCGCTTCGGCAAATCTTTGGCATGTCCCGCAGAAAAGGGATTAGCCAGGTTTCCTGCGAATCGGCCAGCTTCAATTCAACCCGAATTCCGAAGTTGGAACACGTGGACGATGAAATCCGGGGGGAGCGCACGCCGCTGGCGTGCGATTTCCGGCGGCCCGCCGGAAATTTCGTCCAACCTATTTTTGCCGCCAGTGCCGGCCGGCGAAAGCGTGGAACGATGGTTTGGGCGGGCCGCCCAAACCAGCACGCGAGCCGCGTGCGCTCCCAACATTGGAGTTCGGGTTCAATCCATTCCGGGTCAGGCTAGCTCAACAATTTTTCAAAGCGCGCAGCGGCGGCGTCCCATTGCGCGGCATCCTGCGGCGCGACGGATTTCAACTCGAAGGAATTGCGGACGACTTCGCGCGCGGCGTCGAGCGACGGCAGATGGCCGAGCGCGATGGCCTGCACCAGAATGTTGCCGAGCGCGGTGCATTCGGTCGGGCCGACGATGACGGGAATTTTCAGGGCGTTGGCGGCGCATTGATTGAGCATCATGTCCTTGCTGCCGCCGCCGACGATGTGCAGCCGCACGATTTTTTTGCCGGCGAGCCGTTCCAGCCGGCGCATGACGACGCGGTAAAACAGGGCGAGACTCTCGTAAATGCAGCGCATGCAGGCGCCGTGGTTGGCGGGCACGGGCTGGCCGGTTTCTTCGCAAAACTCGGCGATTTTTTTCGGCATGTCGTCCGGGCTCAAGAACCGCGGGTCGTCGGGATTGATGAGCGAGACGAATGGCGGCGCGGCAGCGGCGATTTTTTCGAGCGTGGCGAAATCAAATTTCTTCCCTTCCTTCGCCCAATGCCGGCGGCATTCCTGCACGATCCAGAGGCCGACAATGTTTTTGAGGAGCCGGACGGAATCGCCAAAGCCGATTTCGTTGGTGAACTGGAGCGAACGCGCCTGGTCGTTGATGACCGGCTTTGGCCATTCGACGCCGACGAGCGACCAGGTGCCGGAACTCAAGTAAGCCCAGTTCCCGCCGCTGGCGGGCACGGCGGCGACCGCCGCTCCAGTGTCGTGCGAGCACGACGCGATAACCTCGATTTGCGGCAGGCCGGTTTCGGTGGCGAGATTTTTCTTCATCGGGCCTAGCCGCGTGCCGGACGGACAAATCGGCGCGAACAAATCCTCGCGCAGCTTGAGCGCATCGAGCAGCTTCTTCGACCACGTTTTGGTCTGCGGATTGTAAAGCTGCGTGGTGCTGGCGAGGGAAATTTCGTTTCGTGCGACGCCGGAGCAGAAATAATTGAACGCGTCGCCGATGAGCAGGAGTTGTTTCGCGCGGGCGAGGCGTTCGGGCGGTTCGGCGCCGAGCTGGTAAATCGTGTTCAGCCCCATGAACTGGATGCCGGTTTCGGCATAAGTCGTCGGCCAGTCCACTTTGGCCCTCACGTTTTCGACGCCGTAAGCCGTGCGCGAATCGCGGTAGCACCAGACCGGCGGCATGACGAGCCCGCGCTCGTCGTAGAGCACGTAGTCCACGCCCCACGAGTCGGTGCTGATGCTGGCGATGGGCAACTGGCGAGCGGCGGCTTTTTTGAGGCCGGCCTTCAGTTGTTCCAGCAGGCCGGCGAAATCCCAGTGCAGCGCGCCGGAGGTCTTCACCGGGCCGTTGGGAAAGCGATGCAGTTCCTCCAGGGAGATTTTGCCGTTGTCGAGTGTGCCGAGCATGAGCCGGCCGCTGTCGGCGCCGAGGTCGCAGGCGAGATAATGTGTGGCCATAGAGAAATCCGGCGCGCATTTTACGCGACACAATCGCGGTGTCAAAACCTCTTAATCGCAATCGGGTTAAGAGCTCCAAATTCCAAGCTCCAACATCCAGAGAAACACCAAGCGCCAATTGTCAAATCCCGCCGTAAAATTCCGGTGATTGATGTTTGAAATTTCTCTGGAGCTTGAATTTTGTTGCTTGGAGACTTTATTTGCCATCAGGTTCGCAGTAAGGCATTGTGAAAAAACAAAAATCTATGGAATCACAATTGGATCAACTTAAAAAAATCACCGTCGTCGTCGCCGACACCGGCGATTTCGCCACGCTCAAGCAATACGCCCCGCGCGACGCCACGACCAACCCGTCGCTGATTTTGAAAGTCGCCGACAAACCGGAATACAAATTCATTTTGGACAAGGCAATTGCCGACAACAAAAAATCCGGCGCGGGCGGCGAATTATTGCGCAGTGTGATGGATGACTTGCTGATCTTGTTCGGCTGCGAGATTTTGAAAGTCGTGCCCGGCCGTGTTTCGACCGAAACCGACGCCAGTCTTTCTTTCGACACGGAAGCGCTCGTCGCTAAAGGGCGCCGGTTCATTTCACTTTACAAAAAAAACAAAATTCCGCGCGAGCGCGTCCTCATCAAGGTCGCCTCGACGTGGGAGGGCATTCGCGCGGCGGAAATCCTGCAGCGCGAAGGCATCAACTGCAACATGACGCTGCTTTTTTCGCTGCCGCAGGCCGTTGCGTGCGCCGAGGCGAAGGCGAAATTGATTTCGCCGTTCGTCGGACGAATCATGGATTGGCATAAAGCGAAGGAGAAAAAAGAATTTGCGCCCGCCGAAGATCCGGGCGTTTTGTCGGTGAAGGAGATTTACGCCTACTACAAAAAATTCGGCCACCCGACCGAAGTCATGGGCGCAAGCTTCCGCAGCGTCGGCGAAATTCGGGAGCTGGCCGGCTGCGATTTGCTTACGATCAGCCCGCAATTAATGGGTGAATTGCAGAAAAGCACCGAGCCATTGCCGCGCAAGTTGAATCCTGAAATGGCGCGCGGCGGCAAAATCGAAAAGCTGTCGCTTGACGAAAAGAAATTTCGCTGGCTGCTCAACGAGAACGCAATGGCGACGGAAAAGACCGCCGAGGGCATCCGGCTGTTCAACGCCGACGCGCTGAAACTGGAGCGGTTCATCGCGGCGAAAATAAAGTAGCCCCAGTTTAATTTCTCGACTTCACCGCCGGTTTTTGCGAGGGTTGCTTCATGGACACGGATGAGCGCGACATTTTCCAGTTTTTGAAGACTTGGGGCGCCGAATTCACCAGTGCGAAGGAAGTCGCCCGCCGCGCCGCCAGCAAGAAAATATTTTACGATGACCCCGAATGGGCCAAGCCTATTCTGATACGGATGGCGAAGCGCGGCATTCTGGAAAGCGACATTCACGGACGTTTTCGCATCAAGCCGGTGTCCAGGAAAAAGAAGGCGAACCAATGGGTTGCGCCCGACATCGCCAAAATCCTGAAGGAAAGCGGCGTGGAAGTTGAGGCCGCCGGGGAAGGCGACATCGCCGATGACGAGTATTACGAGCAATTGTAGCCGGCCCCGCCGGGCCGGTTGATTCCATTGTCAATCCCATTCAAACCCAGGTCAATAATCCAGGCTCCCGTTCGTGGATGCGCGCCGCAGTGTTCGGGCGCAACCCGAAAGTAANNGTGTCCGGCATCAGCATGTTGCCGACCTGTCCGGATCAATCCGTTTACTGGGTTAACCGGCTCGCCTACGTCTGGCACGAACCGCGCCGGGGCGATGTCGTCGCCATCCGCTTCATTCAGACGGACGATTCCATCAGCCGCCTGGAGCCGCCGCACGTCATGTTGCTGAAACGCATCATCGGCCTGCCCGGCGAAACGCTCGCCTTTTTGAATGGCCACGTTTTGATCAACGGCAAAATCCTCGACGAGCCTTACGAAGAATTTGACTGTGACTGGAACTGCGCGCCGGTCACACTGGGTCCCGGTCAATACTACGTCGTCGGCGACAACCGTTCCATGCCGCCGGAAGACCATACGCACGGCATATGCGAGCAGAACCGTATCGTGGGAAAAGCAAGGTTATGAAAATCGTGTTGCGGCTCATCCTGCTGGCTGCGCTCATCGCGGCAGGTATCTGGCTTTGGACAATTCTTTTTCCAAGTCCTGAAAAAATCGTCCGCAAACGGCTGGCGCAGGCCGCCAGTGAAGCGTCGTTCAAATCCGGCGAAAATCCGCTCGTCAGCGCAGCCCGCGCCGAAACGCTTGCCGGTTTCTTCAGCACCAACGTGGAGTTGAACATCAACCTGCCGGAGCACGGGCAGCATAATTATGTCGGGCGCACTGAAATCATGCAGGCCGCCGCGGGCGCGCGTGCGGAGTTCAGCAGCTTAAAAGTGGAATTTCCCGACATGAATGTCACGGTCAGCCCGGACAAATTGTCCGCCGTCGCGGATGTCACCATGAAAGTGCAGGCCGCCGGCCAAAAAGATTTCAATGTGCAGGAGATGAAATTCACCTTTCAGAAAATCGGCGGAGACTGGCTCATCACGCGCGTCGAAACCGTCCGCACGCTCTCCTGATGTTCCCTGCGCTGCTCACCACGCTGCTGTTCTCCATTTCCGCAATGTGCGGCCATCGCACCGCCACGCGGATGGGCGGCGTCGAGGCGAATTTCTGGCGCATCGTCGGCGCGTTCTTCTTTCTGGCAGTCTGGGCGAACGTGTTCGGCACGGGCACGGCGGGCGCGGGTTTTTTCATTTTCATTTTGAGCGGGCTGGCCGGCATCGGCTTGGGCGACACCGCGTATTTTCAGGCCCTGCCGCGGCTGGGCAGCCGCCGCACCGTTTTGCTCTCGCAATGCCTCACCGCGCCGGCGGCCATCGTGATTGAATGGCTCTGGCTCGGCACGAAATTGAACCTGCTGGAAATTTTCTGCATCGCCGTAATTCTGGGCGGCGTGGCCGTCGCGCTCGCGCCCGGAGACCATTTGAAAATCGAACCGCGCCGGTTCTGGCCCGGTGTTCTGGGCTGCGCCATCGCCGCGCTGGGCGGCGCGCTGGGCGCGGTGTTGAGCCGCAAGGCCTACGCCGTCGCGCACGCGGCGGGCGAACATCCCGACCCTGTCACGACCGGCTATCAGCGCGTCATCGGCGGCGCGGTCGCGCTCGGCCTCGTCTTTCTTGTGGTAAAATTGCGGCACGCCCGGCGTCACGGCGATGACGCGCAAATGGTGGATTCCTTTTCCGCGCGCGAGAAATTGAAGCTCTGGCCGTGGGTGCTGGTCAACAGTCTCGCCGGCCAGACCGTCGGCGTGAGTTGCATGCAATCGGCGTTAGAAAATACGCCCACCGGCATCGTCACCGCCATCATTGCCATGACTCCCATCGTCATGCTGCCGCTGGCACGCATTTTTGAAGGTGAAAGAATTTCCGCGCGCGAAATCATCGGCGGCCTCATCGCCATCGCGGGCGTGGTTGGACTGGCATTTTGGCAATGAAACTGTTTCCCAATCTTGATCGTAATCATAATCTTAATCCGGCTCGCCAGCGATTACGATTAAGAGCAGGATTAAGATTATGAAAACGGAGTTGCAAACCGCCGTGGAAACACTCGGCCTCCAAAAATTCCGCCGCCACATTTTTCTGTGCGCCGACCAGACGGAGCCGAAGTGCTGCACGAAGAAGCAGGGGCTGGCGTCGTGGGAGTTTTTGAAGCGGCGATTGAAGGAACTGAACCTCGCCGGGCCGGAGCCGCTGGTCTACCGGACGAAGGCCAACTGCCTGCGCGTGTGTGCATGCGGGCCGATTGCGGTCGTTTATCCGGAAGGCGTCTGGTATCACGGCTGCATGCCGGAAGTGCTGGAGCGCATCATTCAGGAACATTTGATCGGCGGCAAAACCGTCGCGGAATTTGCCTTCGCCAGAAACCCGCTGCGGCGATTGCCGCCGACGGGCTGAATCCATTTTCCCCTCGACATCGGTCGGACAGGGTATAGATTCTAAACAGTTTGGAAGGTTGAAGTTTATGGCCAGATTGCTGATCAAAACAGCGGGTTTGGAGAACCGGACGCTGGAACTGCGTCTCGGCGTCAATCACGTTGGCCGCGATCCCGATTGCGAGTTTTGCATTGATCACCCCACGGTTTCATCCCTGCATTGCGAGCTGTCGCTGACGAACAACGGCGTCTACATCCACGATTGCGACTCCACCAACGGCACGTTTGTCAACGGCGACCCGGTCAAGCAAGCGCGGCTGATGCCCGGCCAGATGGTCCATCTGGGCAACGTGGAGTTGTTTGTCGAAAACACCGATGCCCACGTCGCGATTCCGCAGTTTGAGCGTCCGCGCCCGAAGCCGCCGGTGATGCTCGCAAGCGGCGCGATGTTGTGCCCGCGCCACCCGCAGGAGCAGGCCACCTACAGATGCACTTATTGCCGCGAGGTGATGTGCGGAAGTTGCGTCCACATCATGCGCATCAAGGGCGGACAGCCGCTGCTCCTTTGCACGTTGTGCAGCCACAAGTGCGAGCCGATTCAAGTTGCGGAGCCGGGGAAAAAGAAAAAAGGCCTTCTCGGACTGTTCGACACGGTCAAGCTCAAATTTGGTTATCACGCCACCCGCCAGAAATCGCAACGCTGAACCGGCGGCTGGGTTCAAAACCCCTTCGCCATTTTTTCCAGCGCCGCAATCCAAAGCGGATGCCCGTTCAAACACGGAATCTGTGCGAACTCCCTTCCGCCCGCCTGCAAAAACGTCTCGCGCCCGCGAATGCCAATTTCCTCCAGCGTCTCCAGACAATCCGAAACGAACGCCGGACAGACCACCAAAAGCTTTTTGACGCCGCGTTTCGGAAGTTCGGCCAGTTCAAAATCGGTGTAAGGTTTCAGCCACGGGTCTTTGCCGAGGCGCGACTGGAAAGAAACGGAGAATTTTCCCGCCGGCACTCCCGCCAGTTTCACAAACGCGGCGACGGTTTTGAAACATTGCGCACGGTAACACGTCGCGTGCGCCAGGCTGGCGATCTCGCAACAGTTCGGCGCGGTCAAACAATGTTTGCCCGTCTTGTCGGATTTTTTTAGATGCCGTTCCGGCAAGCCGTGGAAACTGAACAGCAAATGGTCGTAGCCGGCGTCCAGATAATCTTTCGCGCTCGCCACCAGCGCCGCAATGTAATCCGGCGCGTCGAAATACGGCGGTTGAACGGCAATTCGCATCTGCGGCGCGAGTTTTGCCGCGACTTCCTTCACGCGCACGACGGCAGTTTCATAGCTCGACATCGCGTAATGCGGGAACAGCGGGATCAGCTGGGTTTCATCAACCTTCTGCTCCGCCAAACTGCGAATCGCGCTTTCGATGGACGGGTTTTGATACCGCATCGCCAGCTCGACCGGCAGGCTGACCCGCTCCTGCAATTTTTCCCGCACATGGCGGCTGATGACGACGAGCGGCGAGCCTTCCGGCGTCCAGATTTTTTCGTAGGCGTGGGTGGATTCCTTTGGCCGGTTGATGAGAATCATGCCGACGATGAGCCGCCGCAACGGCCACGGCGTGTCAATCACGCGGCCATCCATCAAAAACTCGTTCAAATAGCGCCGCACGCCAGAAACGGACGGCGAGTCCGGCGAACCGAGGTTGACCAGTAAAACGCCTTTCATGCAGCGCTCAAAAACTCTCCGGCGCGTTCCGCGATGTTGCACCCCGACACAATCGAGTCGCCGAGCGAAACGCCGTCGCGGAAATGTCCGGCAAAAAACAAACCGCGCGCTTTGTCCTCGATTTCGTTCATCAATTCACGGTAACGACCGTAGCCGAGATTATATTGCGGAATCGCCTTCGGATAAAGGGTGCAGTGTTGGAAAACCGGCTGTCCCTTCACGCCCAGCAGCACGCGCAAATCCTCGCAGACCAGCCCGACGAGTCTTTCCGGCGGCAATGACGCCAGTTCCGGATACCGCTCGCCGCCGACATAGCTGGTGAGCAAAACATGACCGGCGGGTGCACGGTTCGGAAACAGCGCCGACGAAAAAATCGTGCCCAGAATTTTGAATCCTTCGATTTTCGGAATCAGCATGCCGTAACCCTGGCACGAATGCGCGATATCCTCGCGGCGGAATCCCAAGACCACGCTCGCCACCGGCGGATAACGGATTTCGGAAAATGGCGACAGCGTAGGACAGGCGTCGCGCCTGTCTCCATTTCCTTGGGAAAGATTTGAGACCGGCTGGAAGCCCGTCCTACGAATTTCCAATCCCGTCAGCTTGTGCGCCGTGCCGCAATAAATCACCGCACCAAACTCCGTTTCGCCAATTGTTGTGCTCACTCGCCAATTGTCGCCGGTCTGCGTCAGCTTCGTGACGACCGTGTTCAATTTCAAGCAGTCTCCAAGCTGCGCCGCCAGCGTGTCCGGCAAAACCTGCAAGCCTTCGTCGAAGGAAAACTTCGGCGCGCGGTCCTTCGCCACTTCGCCGGATTTTTTTCGGTCGCGCGCGCCGTAAATCTGGCCCTTGATCATTGAGCCGTATTTATCCTCCAACGCTTTGAGCTTTGGAAACGCGTGCTGCACCGAAAGTTTGTGCGGGTCGCCCGCGTAAATTCCCGCCACGAGCGCGTCAATCATCTGGTCGAGGAATTCCTGATTCAACCGGCGCACAACAAATTCCGCGATGCTTTCTTCTTTGCCGTCACGGCGCGGCGGGACGAACGGCTCGCGCAGCAATGCGAATTTTGCCCGTGCGCTCAACAATTCCGATGTGAAGATTCCAAGTTGTGACGACGGCATCGCAATCGGCCGCCGGTAGCGGACGACGTAGCGCGCCTCGGCTTTTGGATCGGAGTTCAGCCGGCGTGATTCCAATCCCGCGTCACGGATGAGTTGCGCGATCTTCGGCGACGTTTCGAGAATCGTATTCGGCCCGCACTCGGCGAGAAAACCATTTTGCCGCAGGGATTGAATGACGCCACCGACGCGCGCGCCTGCCTCATAAACCGTGACCGGCACGCCTTTGCGCTTCAGATAAAACGCGGCGGTCAACCCTGTGATGCCAGCGCCGATGATTGCGACGGATTTCATGCAATTTGCAAAACAGCAAGAGATTACTGACGATTCGGAATCTTCCAATACGTTCTCCAACCTTGGTTGTGACATATAGCACAGCTCGGAACTTGAAAAAGTAGCAGGATGATTCCGAACATATCACCACAAGCAAATAAAATGTTCCATGTCGAGACCCATGCAATTAAGCCACAGGAACAATTTGATGCAATTACGACCACCAAAGGCATGAATGTTATTACAACTGTTGGCATCGCGAGAATGGCAATTAAACGATTGCGCGTCAGTTCTCCATCATAATGCGCGTAAAATAGCAGTTTGGCCGGCCAAAATCCGAGAATGGAAAGATCAGACTTTCCGCACCGTGGATGAATCAAAGCGTGAATCCACTCATGCACTACGATCAGTGGAATAAATGACACAAATCCCCAAAATAAAAAAACATCTGACTCCAACAAATTCCTATCCAAATCAGTCAAGTAAAACCAAAGCACGCCAAAAATAAAAAATGAAACACCGCCTAGCGGCAATGCGATTAACTGAGCCAGCCAAGGATTTGGCTCACGCAACGCCCTCCATGTCTCGTCGGGAACAAAATCCTTGGATTCTGGAATTCCGCCAAGATGGAATCGCATAATTGTGTTTCTCTTAAATCGTTTTGGAATGTCTCCGTTCGCCCGCCGGCGCGAGCGTGTTGTCGAAACACATCGCGATGTTGCGGATGAAAAGCCGGCCAGCGTCAGTCACTTCGAGACCACCGGGCTTGAGCTTCACGAGGCCGTCGGCGGCAAACGGCGCGAGTGACGCCAGTTCCTTGGCAAAGTGCTGCTCGAAGTTGATGCCGAGTTTTGCGCTCATCGCGGCGAAGTCCAGCGACAAGTCGCACATCGTCCGCATGATGGTTTCGCGGCGGATCTTGTCCTCGTCGGTCACGAAATACGCCTTGTGCAGCGGCACGTTGCCCGCGTCCACGGCGGCCTGCCATTTCGGCAGCTCCTTTTCGTTCTGCCAGTAGGCGTCGGGCACCTGCGAAACACCGGACATGCCGAACGCGTAAATGTCCGAGCCGGCGCGCGTGCTGTAACCCTGAAAATTCCGCTGGAGCTTTTTCTCGCGCTGCGCGATGGCGAGTTCGTCGGTCGGCTTCGCGAAGTGGTCCATGCCGATATAAACGTATTGGCCGTCCGCCGTGAGCCGTTCGATGACGAGTTTGAGCACTTCCAATTTGGATTCCGGCGTCGGCAGGATTTTTTGTTCCAAAATTTTCTGCGACGGCTTGATCCACGGCACATGCGCGTAGCTGAACACGGCGAGCCGGTCGGGCTTCATCTGCAAAACCGTGTCGAGCGTTTCGTTGAAAGTCTCCGGCGTCTGAAACGGCAGGCCGTAAATCAGGTCGAGATTGATGGAGCCGTAGCCAAGTTCGCGCATCCAATCCATCGCCTGCTGCGTCATCTCGCGCGGCTGGATGCGGTGGATTGCCTCCTGCACTTTCGGGTTGAAATCCTGCACGCCCATCGAAGCGCGGTTGAAACCGATTTCGCGCAATGCGACCATGTGCTCGCGCGTCAGACGGCGCGGGTCAACTTCCACGCTGGCTTCGATGTCCGGCGAAAACGTGAAGTGTTTGTGGATGATTTCGCCGAGTCGGCGGATTTCATCCGGTCGCAGAAACGTCGGCGAACCGCCGCCGAAATGGAGTTGAACCGCTTTGCTTTGTGGATTCAGCTTCGGCACCATCTTTGCCACTTCGCGGCCCAGCGCCTCGACGTAGGCCATGCCTTTGTCGTGGTTGAGCGTGATGACGGTGGTGCAGCCGCAAAACCAGCAGAGTGTTTCGCAGAACGGGATGTGAAAATAAACCGAGAGGTCGCGCGGCGTGCGGTTGTTCTCCTCGATTTTCGCCGAAAGCTGCTCCCACGAAATCGCATCGGTGAATTTGGTTGCGGGCGGATAGCTGGTGTAACGCGGCCCGGCAACGTTGTATTTTTTCACCAAATCCAAATTGACGTTCAAGGCGCTCATTTGAAATTTTTCACCGTCCCGACCAGCGCGGCGATGTTTTCCAATTTCGCATTGGGCGGCACGCCGTGGCCGAGGTTGAAAATATAACCCTTCCGTTCGCGCATTTCCTCCAGAAGACGGGACGTTTCGGCGGCGACGTTTTCAGGCGTGTCATCGCTCAAAAGCGCGGGCGCGAGGTTTCCCTGGAGTCCGACACTGGCGGGCAGCAAGCGGCGCGCGTCGGCCAGCGGAAACCGCCAGTCAATGCCCAGCACGCTGGCGCCGGTGGCCAGCAGGTCGTCCCAGTTGCCATGCGTTCCGAGCGAAAAAACGATGACCGGCACCCGTCCGCCCAACCGGGAAATGATTTCCCGCATCCAGCGACCGGACGCTTCCTGAAATTCCGCCGGTGCGAGCAGCCCGCCGTGACTGTCGAAAATCTGAATGGCATCCACGCCCGCTTCGATTTGCGTTTCAAGATAAGCGGTGACGGCGGCGGTAATTTTTTCGGCCAGCGCAAAATAAGTTTTTTGTTCCTTGCGAAACAGGTTCAGGGCGTGGGTGTATTTTTCGGCGCTGCCNNGCCTGCGGGACGTATTGCAGACGTCCGGCCAGCGCGCGTTCATCAAGCCGCTCGATGTCTGCAATCGTGCGCAGGACGAAATCCATCTGGATGCCGCCGCCATCGCGAAATTTGTAGCCCTGACCCAAGCCTTCCGCCACGACAAGGATGTCGCTGAACAAAATCGCCGCGTCGAAACCAAACCGGCGCACCGGTTGCAGCGTCACCTCGGCGGCAAGTTCCGGAGTCTGGACCAGTCCGAGGAAGGAATGTTTTTGTTTCAGCTCGCGATATTCCGGCAGGGCGCGTCCGGCCTGGCGCATGAGCCAGACGGGCGGGCGATCCACCGGCTGGCGCGCGCAGGCGTTGAGAAACCGCTGGCGACCGGTCAGAACGGGTGCGGCAGCCCGGGTCGCTTTGGTGATAGCAACACTCATTGGAGTTATTTTAACAGGCACAGCCGGCTTTGAACAGCAACTTGCACCCGATTTTTCACGCAACTTTGTCCGGCGGACGGTTTTCAACTGGAACGAACATGAAAAACGAACCGCAAGAATTGCGCGAGTTGCTCTCACGATTGACTGACGCGCCCGTTCCGTCAAATTTCACAGCGCGTGTGATGCGGGCGGTCGAACTCGAGGATTTACAGGCCGGGCGGACGCGCGGGTGGCGCTGGAACTGGCATGCGCTGCTGCCGCGTGCCGCCGTCGTGGCTCTGGCGGTTGTGGTGGCAGGATTAACGGTTCAATATTACGAAATCAATGCTCATCGAGAGCAGATTGCCCAGAGTGTCGCCCTCTTGGCCAAAGCGCCGCCGATCAGCGTGGATGCGCTGCAGAATTTTGACGCCATCCAGCGCATGAGCCAGCCGGCGCATGCGGACGAGGAACTGCTGGCGCTCGCTCCCGATTTGAAATGAACCGTCCGCGCCAGGCGCATTGGTGGCTCGCGCTTTTTGTGGCGGCGCAAATGGCAGTTTCCCCGTTGTCCGCTCAGGATTCCACCAGCGTTCCGGTTCTGGCGAAATCACCTCCCGCGCCGGCGAACATCCTGCCTCCCGTGCCGCAGATGCTATCGCCTGTGAATTCTTTCCGCCACCTGCTGGCGATGAAGCCGCAGGAACGCCGGGATTACCTGACCAACCGCCCGCCGGAAATCCGCGAGCGTATCCTCGCCAAGGTGCGGGAATATCTCGCGCTCGAACCGGATGAACGCGAACTGCGCCTGCGGGCGACAGAATTGCGCTGGTATCTGCTGCCATTGTTGCGCGAGTCGCCGACAAATTACGCCGTGCGGCTGGCGCAGGTGCCGGATGATTTGCGCGGGCTGGTCCAAAGCAGGCTGGCGGGATGGAACATTTTGCCGCCGTCGTTGCAGAAAGAGTTTTTGGAAAACGAAGGCACCTTGCATTACTTCTCGGACATGCATTCAACCAACAGTCTGTCGCCGGGAGGTCGCTTTGTGCCGAGTGATCCCCAACAGATGCACTGGAACGCATTGTCGGAGGCTGATCGCAGTCGGATCACCAGCGAGTTCAACCAGTTTTTTGACCTGACGCCGGTCGAAAAAAAGAAAACGCTCAACACGCTGTCCGGCGCCGAGCAGTCACAGATCGAAAGGACGCTGGTGACCTTCAGCAACCTGCCGCCCGCGCAGCGCTTCCAATGCATCCGCGCGTTCACGCAATTTGCCGGCATGAGCGCGCAGGACCGCGCGGAATTTCTGAAAAACGCCGAGCGCTGGGCGCAATTGCCTCCCAAGGAACGTCAGGCGTGGCGCGATCTGGTCGCGCAGGTGCCCCTGTGGCCGCCGCTGCCGCACGCGCTCNNCCGCTCTAATTTCCCGCCGTGCATCCGATTGCCCTTCAACTCGGCCCGCTCACCATTCACTGGTATGGCGTGATGATTGCGCTGGCGTTTCTCGCCGGGCTGTGGACGGCAACCTTGCGCGCCCGCCGCGAGAACATTTCCGGCGAAAAAATCGCCGATGTGACCTTGTGGCTGATGGTCGGCGGAATTCTTGGTGCGCGGTTCGTTTATGTGACGACGTATTGGAGGGACGAATTTGCCGACCAGCCGTTCCGGGAAGTTTTTATGATCCAGCACGGCGGACTCGTTTTTTACGGCGGCTTCATCGGCGCGGCCATCGCCGCTTTCATTTACATCCGCTGGAAAAAAATGCCGTTGTGGAAAACCGTCGATGTGCTGGCACCCAGCGTCGCGCTGGGCAGCGTTTTCGGCCGCATCGGCTGTCTGCTCAACGGCTGCTGTTACGGCCGACCGACAGATTTGCCGTGGGGCCTGACATTTAGCAATCCGCAGGCGCACGACCTTTCCGGGACGCCGCTCAACATCCCGTTGCATCCGACGGAAATTTACGACGCGCTGCTAAATCTGATTCTCTACGGTTTTCTGGCTTGGCTGTTCCGGCGCAAAAAATTCGACGGCCAGATTTTTGCGACTTATCTGCTTTGCTACGCCGTCATGCGCTCGATTGTCGAATACTTCCGCGGCGATTATTCTAATCTCCATTACCACCTCGGTCTCACGCCCGCGCAATGGATCGGCGTCCCGATTTTCGTCACCGGCCTCGCACTGGCGATGTTCTTGTCCAAACGTGCGCCACAACCGAAATAGCAGCTAGCTTTTATGCCAGATCAAAAATAAAGTGGCACAGGCTTCCAGCCTGTATCTGGTTTTAACTCACAGGCTGGAAGCCCGTGCCACTTTACAAATGAATTTATCTATTTTCATCGCCGGGCCGACTGCCGTTGGAAAATCCGAAATCGCGCTCGCGCTCGCGGAACAGCTCGGCGGCGAAATCATCTCCGCCGATTCCATGCAGGTTTATCGCGGACTCGACATCGGCACGGCCAAACCATCGCCCGCCGACCGCGCCCGCGTGCCGCATCACCTCATTGACATCTGCGATTTGGCCGAATCCTTCGACGCCGCACAATTCATCCGGCTCGCCCAAAAGGCGGTTGGTGAAATTCAAGCGCGCGGGCGCATGCCGGTTTTCTGCGGCGGCACGGGGCTTTATTTCAAGGCGTTTTTGAGCGGACTCGGCGAAGCGCCGTCCGCGAATCCCGAACTCCGCGCCGAACTGGAGGCCGCGTCATTTGAATCGCTGTTGCGCGAATTGCGCGAACGCGACCCGGCGGCTTACGAAAAAATCGACAAACAAAATCCGCGCCGCGTCATCCGCGCCGTGGAAGTCATCCGCCTGACGGAGAAAAAGTTTTCCGAACAGCGGGCGGAGTGGAAGTCCACAGTCCAAAGTTCACGGTCCAAAGTCTTCTTTTGCCTGACGCGAAAGGCGGACGATTTGCATGCGCGAATCAACATTCGCGTGGATGAAATGTTTCGACGTGGGCTGGTGGACGAGACGCGCGGATTGCTCCAGCGCGGCCTCGCCGAAAACAAAACGGCGATGCAGGCCATCGGCTATCGGCAGGTGGTGGAACATTTGCGGGGTGAACGCTCACTGGCGGAGACCATCGGGCAGGTGAAAATCCGCACGCGGCAATTTGCCAAGCGTCAACTGACGTGGTTTCGCCGCCAGCTTGACCCGGAATGGATTGAATTAAAGCCGGACGAATCGCCGGAGACGGTGGTCGCAAATTTGCAGACGCATCAGCTTCGGCCCGGAAATTGAAAAGCTCGAACTCGACCTCAATGCCATTGCGCGAGTGATTGCGAAGTCAAACGATTCAATTTAAAAATTGGAGACCATCCATTTTGAAACTGTGATGCCAGTTAAAAGTAAAATCGTCTTTGTGGACCTCGAATAAAAATCGTCCGCGATAGTCGCAATGGATTTGGGGAATCACATGCTGCTGAATAAATGCAACGGGAATGTTCAACACTTTTTGTCCTGTAGTTCCCGAATCACAAATCACCGAAAGGCAAGCTCCTTCGGTTTTTGAAAATATATCCAATCGGCTTTTATAAATTTGAAAACTTCAAGTAGTTCGACCATCAGGTGTTCGTCGGACGACGTAGTTTTTTGATTGATTTGGTTTCATTGCAATTTCAGTTTGCTGCAAGATTTTGTGGCATGATTGATTCAAAGCGTTGGATAATTTCAGTCGAGAATTTCGGAAATCTATGGCACAGATAATCTCGAAGAGTGCTCGGCTGATTTAACATTTGGATAAATTTGTCGGTATCGACTTGCGAATGTGGAAGAGAAATTCTTCGTGTGCATTTATCTCGAATGGTCGTTTCTTCCACTTCAAAATCTTTTGCGACCTTATGAATTGCATCGCTAAACTCCATTTTGTTGCGCCACACGCAGCGGCATACAGCAAATATTTGTTCCAGTGTTCCTGAAAGTTTGCGCGTTGTAATGCTTCCGGCAGACGGAGTGCGTAATTCTACCGGCGGCTTTGAAGGAATTTTTTTTGCATCGCCCGCAAGACGTTCGGTAAGAAGGATCGAACAATAATGCGCGGGGTCAACGCCTTCGATTGTAGCGCGTTCAGCTACCAAATCGTAAGTTGAATCTGGGAGAAGTAATTTAATAGTCATCGTTTTCATGCGATGACTCTAATTCGTTAAAAACAACTTGTCAACACTTATTTCGTTGTTTTTAACTTAAATCACGAAGTCGCAAAATCCACATCCGGCACGTCCCGGACCGACGGCGGCACGCTGAAAAAATCTCCCTCCGATTTGAAGCCGAACATGTTCGCTATGTCTGGATCGGGTTCAGGGTTTCTGCGCCACCACTTTTCCCCCGCGCCAGACATAAATCGGCGTGCCGTGGGCACGGGCGGTTTTACGCGCGGCTAAGCCCGCGCGCCGGAGGGCGCGGCCCACGGTGGCTGCAAAGGTCTTGGTTTCGTGTTTGCCGTTCTTTGCTTTCATGGTTTTGTCTCCAGCAGTTGGGGCCGGTCGCCGGAATTATCATACACCGCCCGCGCATCCGCCAGCGGTTTGTGCTGGCCTCAAAATTCCGCCAGCCACGCTCAAAACGACGCAGCACGTCGGCGCGCGGAACATCATGCCCGCCTTGTTTCACCCGAACCGCAATGCGACGCAAGGCCAATTGCGGCGAGTGCAGGCGCAGGAAGATCACCTCAAGGCGGTAACCGGCGGCTTTCCATTTTTTCAGCCGCCCGACATACCCCAGCCCGCTCAACGTGCTTTCAAACGCAAAGTCCGCACGCGCCCTGGCTAAACGATCCAGTTCCGTTAACAACAGCCGCCCGCAGGCAAGCGCAGCCAGTTCCGGTCGCAGCGGAGAAAGTCCGGCTGCAATCAGATCGGCGTTCACAAAGTGAATCACGCCTGCGTCCTTCGGCAGATATTCCCGCGCGAAGGTCGTCTTGCCCGCGCCATTCGGCCCGGCAATCACGATGCAGCGTGGAGTTTTCATTCGTGAGAATTAGTGTAATTCGCGTCTCAAAGTTTTCCAACTACGACGTGGCAAAATCCACGTTCGGCACGTCGCGGACGGACGGCGGCACGCTGAAGAAATC
>PLZL01000213.1 GCA_003152145.1 Limisphaerales bacterium | reverse complement strand
TATCCCGGCGGAAGTGCGCGCCGTCAAAATGGATTTTTTCAACGGCGGCATAGGCGGCAGCTTGCGCGGCTTTCAAATCTTGTCCCAGCGCTGTCACACCCAGAACGCGGCCGCCGTTGGTGACGATTTNNGCCGGGATAACCGCCGCTGGCCATCACCACGCACACGCTGGCTTCCGATTTCCATTTCAACTCGATTTTGTCCAGCGTGCCGCTTACGCTGGCGTCGAGCAGTTCGACCAGATCATTTTCCAGCCGCGTGAGATAAACCTGCGTTTCCGAATCGCCGAAGCGGGCGTTGAATTCCAAAACATGCGGGCCGGATTTCGTGAGCATCACCCCAGGATAAAGGATACCACGATAATCAATTCCCTCTGCCGCGCAGCCGCGCAGCCACGGATTCAAAATCGCATCGCCAACTTTTATCAATTCCACGTCGCTCAAAAACGGCGTCGGCGAATACGTGCCCATGCCGCCAGTGTTCAGGCCAAGATCGCCATCCAGTGCGCGTTTGTGGTCCTGTGAGGTCGGGAACAGTTTCGCGGTTTTGCCGTCGCAAATCGCGTGCAACGAAATTTCCATGCCTTCGAGAAATTCCTGAATGACAATTTTCGCGCCCGCCGCGCCGAAACTTTTACCGACGAGAATTTCGTCAATCGCTTTGTTCGCTTCAGCCACGTTGGTGCAAATCAAAACCCCTTTGCCGAGCGCGAGACCGTCGGCCTTCACGGCGCACTTTCCGCCAAGCGATGCGGCAAATTTCTTCGCCTCGCCCGCATCCGAAAACGTCCCGCCTTTTGCCGTCGGAATTCCGCATTTCTCCATGAAGTTTTGAGAAAAAACTTTGGACGACTCGAACTGCGCGGCTTTCTGGTTCACACCCCAGATGCGCAGGCCGTTCTTCTGAAACAAATCCACAATGCCAAGCGCTAGTGGATTGTCCGGCCCGACGACGGTAAGTTCGATTTTTTTCTCCTGCGCGAATGCAAGCAGCTTGCGCAAGTCCTCCGTGCCGATATTCACGCATTCGACAGGCGCGGAATTTTTCACGAGCCGTTCCTGCGCGATGCCCGCGTTGCCCGGCGCGCACCACAGTCGCGTGGCGTGCGGCGACTGTGCCAGTTTCCAAACCAGCGCGTGTTCGCGTCCGCCCGACCCGATGACCAGAATTTTCATTTTTCAAACGCAGATTACGCGGATTACTCGGATTGAAAAATTAAAAAGTTTAGGGCCGCAAATTTTGTGAAAGAGCGTTACGGCAATTGCAGCAAGTAAAATTGTTGCGGGACGCCGGAGTTAATTGTGTTTGTGACCGAAAAGTTTCCGTTCGCATCAAATTGATTTGTGGCGATGCGCGTCCATTGCGCGAGCGGCCAGCTTGCGTTTGTCGAGACCAGCACATAATAAGTGTTCGCCGGTGCGCCGCCGCCGCCGTTGAAAATCAAATTGCCGCCGGATTGAAATGCGGCGTTAAACGCCAGCGGCGGCGCGGCGGCGACGTTGGAATAATTTGAATTGCCGCCGGGATTGGCCGCGCGGACGCGATAAAAATAAGTCACGCCGGATGAAAATGAGTTGTCCGGGAAGTTTGTGATTCCAGCAGTGACCGCGCCGATGAGCGTAAAGTTGACGTCGTCGGTCGAACGTTCGACGAGAAAATTAACTTCGTTGGTCGAATTGTCTGTCCACGCCAGATTGATCTGGGCGCCGTTCGCACTAGCGATTAAATTGCTTGGCGCGGCGGGAATTGCCGGTGAAGTGCCCGGAACGTCCAATTCAACGGCGTCATAAACCCAGCCCGCGCTCAACCACGGGCCAAGGTCGGCGTTGCCGCTGACCGGCGTGATGGTGAGCGTGTTTTGCCCGGACACGAGATCGCCGGAGGGAAAAGTGTAGGTCTCACTCACGTTGTTGCCGCGCCACGTTCCGGTGGTGAAACTTCGAGAGTTGGGTTGGGCTGAAGCGCCGGGATAGGAAAGCGTGTGTCCGTTTATGGTGACTTGGGGCCGGCCATTGTTATAGGCGCACGTCATGCCGATGTGCAACGCGAGAGTGGTCAACTGGCCGGCGGATAAATTGAACAGGATGGTGGTCGGGCTGTTGGTCGCGCGCATCTGAATGGCCGGGAAATTTCCGACCGGGTCGGTGCCGACCTTGAACATGATCGGCCCCCAATTCGTGCCGCTGGCGCTGGTATTGCGAATGTCCTGCGGGTGCATGTTGACAATGTTGTTCGCGTTCAAAAATCCGGCGGGCGTGCCGTCCCAATCGCCAATTTTGAAAATATAATTCGGCGTTGTTTCGGTCGAAGCCAGATTCAGCGTGTTGGTTTGACCCGCGTTCACAGTCACCGAAGCCGTCGCCACGCCCAATTCACCCTTGTAAAGCGTCGCCGTGTAAACGCCGGGTTTCGTCAACGATGTCGTGTAGGTTCCGTTTGAAGAAACGACCACCCAGTATTGCGCGTTCGTGTTGGCAAAACCGACGACGCCTTGAAAGCCAGCCGGAATTCCCGATGCCACACCCGCGACTGCGCCGCGATTGGTCGCGGAAACCCAGCCCGTTAAATTCAAGCCGCCGGTTTCAATCCACGAATAATCAATCGGCAACGTCGGCGGCGCGCCGGTGGTGAACACCATGGCGTAAGGCCCATACAACAAACCGCCCAGCCGCCACGCTTCCGGTTCTTCGTGTCCGGAATTCATGTAATTGTAAACTTCCTGATCGCTGCCCGCGCCGTCGCCTTGATTTTCGATGTCGCGGTAAAACGGCCCGCCGGAACTGCTTTCACGCGTGTCAAAAACACTCCAGACGCCGATGCCGGTGCCTGTCGCGCCCGTGTAAGTCAGTTCCATCGCGCGCTTCCGTCCATAATATTTTGAAGTCGTGTGGCCGTCGGCATAACCAAAAACGTCCGTGCTTTCAATTGCGCCCGTGTTGCCGTTATTGTTGGATTGCGGAGGCCCGTTCGGAACTTTGTTGAATTGCAGGCGGGTGATCCAGCGCAATTCACCCACTGCCGGTTCGTTCACAACATAGGTTGCCATGTAAATGATCGGATCGCCGTTCCGCACCATGATGTATTGCGTCAAATTACTGACGACGGTGTTCGCACTCGTCGTTGCAATGGCGATCATGATATAATTCGTGCCGTAAACCACCGGCGTGGTAACGACAGTCCCGGAAGAGCCGAGACCCGAGGCGATTTGCGAATTTTTGTCCGTGGCCTGATATTCCGTGCCGTTGAAATTGAGCGACGTGATGTCCCCGCTGGACTGGTTGACTTTGAAAACCAATCCTCCGCCGGTGTCAACCGTGTAAACGCCGCCGCCACTCGTCACGCCAAACGCGCCGGACACGCGCGACGGAATTGCCACGCCTGCGATGAGGATCAACCAGACGAAGAAGTGCAAGCCAAACCAAGCATCGGGGCGCGGGCATTTCAAATAAACGGCTCTTCCAAAATCAGCCAACAAGCCGGTGTTCATAAAATTTGGGTGTTGAATCAAAGATACACTGCCAACGGCTTTTTGACATCACCATTTCTAGTGATGGCTGGATTCGGAAAGAGGTTTGTTGTAGTGGCATAGTTTAGTTGTAGCGGCGGTCTGTGACCGCCGAAAACGGCATCGGGTGGAAACCATGATAAACTCAAACCACTCGCGCTTCACCTTTGCCTTTGACGACTTCGCCGATGAGCCAAGCCTTGTGCTTCTGGGCGCGGATGAATTTCAGCACCGCGTCCGCCTTGTCTGCCGACGCGATGGCGACCATGCCGATGCCCATNNGATGATCTGGAAAATCGGCAGCATGTCCCACGAACCTTTTTTGATAACCACGTCGAGCGACTTCGGCAGCACGCGCGGGATATTGTCCACAAACCCGCCGCCGGTGATGTGCGCAAAGGCTTTAACCGTAGGACAGGCGTCGCGCCTGTCTCTAATTTTATCTTTTGAAGATGGAGACAGGCGCGACGCCTGTCCTACGTTGAATTTCGCCAGCAACCGCTGCACCAGCGGGCCGTAGCTGATGTGTTCCTTCAACAACTCCTCGCCAATCGTGCCTTTGAGTCCGTGCACGCGGCTGGACGGCTTCAATTTCAATTGCTCGAAGAATATTTTCCGGCCAAGCGAATAACCATTCGTGTGCAGGCCGCTCGATGCGATGCCGATGACGGCGTCACCGCGCTCCACGGTTTTCTGGCCGTTGAGCATTTTTCTTTTTTCCACCACGCCGACGATGGTGCCGCTCACGTC
>PLZL01000083.1 GCA_003152145.1 Limisphaerales bacterium | reverse complement strand
TCGCCGTGCCGGGGCGGATTGATTCTCCGCGCAGCAAGGGCTGTCACGATTTGATCAAAAAAGGCGCGAAGCTCTGCGAAGGCGCGGAGGACATTTTGAGCGAGTTCGAGTATTTGTTTCCGGGCAGCAACCGTCCGGCGTCGCCGGGCGAGACCGGCGTGCTGCCCGCGCTGGAATTGTCCGCGAATGAACAGAAGGTTTATGACGCGCTGGATGAGGAGGAGCGGACCATTGACGAGATCATTCGCAAGAGCAGCCTGCCCAGTTCGGCGGTGAGCGTGGCGCTGTTGAGTCTGGAAATGAAGCACGCGGTGAAGCAACTGCCGGGGAAGCTGTTCGTGCGGAATTCGTGAGCGAAACGGCTTGCGTCACCGGGTTCAATAAATTAGAAGTCGGCAAGCGCGGAGAGCTTTATGGCGACCTACACAATCATCGGACACGACCAAAAACAATATGGCTCGGTCACGGAGGGGCAATTGCGCCAGTGGATTGCGGATGGCCGCGTCAATGCGCAAACCCAAGTCCAGGTGGAAGGCGCTGCCGGATGGAAACCGCTGTCTGAAATCCCGGAGCTTGCCGCCGCGCTGAAAAGCGCCACGCCGCCGCCGTTGCCGCCTTCCATGTCTGCCGCGCCCGCAAAAACCAGCGGGCTGGCAGTAACCTCGTTGATTCTGGGAATTTTAGGCGTGTTCACCTGCGGCATCACGGCGTTGTTTGGATTGGTTCTGGGAATCATTGCCATGGTCAAAGTGAGGAACAGCGGCGGAAAAATGAGGGGAGGCGGCATTGCGCTGGCCGGAACAATCGTTTCTGGAATTCTCCTGTTCATGCTTCCCATTTTTGCCGCGATGATGCTTCCGGCGCTGGCGGCGGCAAAACAAAAGGCGCAGGCAATCAATTGCGTCAACAACGAGAAGCAACTGGCGCTGGCGATACGGATTTATTCAGGTGACAACAAGGACAGGTTTCCACCCGCCGCGACGTGGTGCGACGCGATTAAAACTTACGCCGGCAGTGAAAAGGTTTTCAAATGCCCCGCCGCGAATTCCAGCAGCCGTTGCGATTACGCCTTCAACGCCAAGCTTGACGGCATGGAAGAAAGCAAAATCAATCCGCAGACCGTGATGATTTATGAATCGGACAGCGGCTGGAACGCAAATGGCGGTTCTGAATTGATGATTGGCAAACCGCGTCACGCCCGGATGTTCGTCGTTGCTCTTGCAGACGGCAGCGTCCAGCAGGTGCGGGAAGCCCAACTCAGCACACTGCGTTGGGATCCGTAAATTGGAAAATCAAGTCGGCGAACAAAAAAATTATGTATACGATCATCGGCGGTGACGGCAAGGAATACGGCCCGGTTTCGGGGGAAGATTTGCGTAAATGGATTACCGAGGGCCGGCTCAACGCGCAAACGCTCGCGAAGGCGGAGAGCGACGCGGAATTCCGCCCGCTCTCGGCGTTCCCGGAATTTGCGGACACCTTCGCGCCGCAACCCGCTGCGCCGAGTGCGCCACCGGTGTTTTCGAGTGCCGCCGGATTTGCGGAAGGCGATTATGAACTGGACATCGGCGGCTGCTTCAGCCGGGGCTGGGAACTGGTCAAAAGTAATTTCTGGCCGGCTGTGGGCGTCAGCACGTTGATTACCTTCATCATCATGGCTTTCAGTCAGATCACCGGGCTGTTCACCGGACCGATCATACAGGGAATGATCCGCCAGCATGTTTTTTCCCCGGGCGGAATTTTCATCCTTGTGCTGGTGAACGTCTTGAGCGCGCCGGTCTACGTGGTCTTGATGGCGGGTTTGACGAAGTATTTCCTCAAGCTGATTCGCGGAGAACCGGCCACCATCGGCGACGCCTTTTCGGGTTTTGGCCCGGCGATTGGCCAGTTGGTCCTGCTGGGACTGGTCACGAATTTGCTGGCCCTCATCGGCTACGCGCTGTGTATCATCCCCGGCATCTTCCTGCAAGTGGCGTGGCTTTTTGCGTTGCCACTGGTCGTTGACCGCCAGATGAATTTTTGGGACGCCATGGAATTGAGCCGCAAAATGGTCTGCAAGCATTGGTTCATCGTGTTTGCCTTTTTTATTGTCTATGGTCTGGTGGTGCTGGCGGGGGTCATTGCCTGTTGCATCGGAATTCTGGTCACAATTCCCATCGGCTTGGGGGCGTGGATGTATGCTTATGAAACCATCTTCTCCCGGCCGCAAACCCGTTAGCCGCGCCAGAGCGAAAAACGCCGCGATGCTCAACCTGCTGGCCGCGCCCGGCCTCGGCTCGCTCCTGTGCAGGCGCTGGATTGCCGGCGCCGGCCAGTTGATTCTCTGCGTCATCGGCTTCATTGTGTTCATGGTCTGGTTCGTGAAGGAGATGATCCAGTATTACGACCTGATCACCAGCGACGTGCCGTTGCAATCGATTTGGTTGATTGCGGCCACGGGTGTCAGCCTTGTCACCGTGTCGTGGCTCTGGTCGGCGGTGACGAGTGTGAGCCTGCTGCGCGAAGCATCGGCTAACAATTTGCAATCGCTCAAAAATTTTGCCGCGGCACCGATGCCAAAACTTGAAGATGCCCAAATCGTTCTCGCGCTGGCCACCGTGCCGGATTGGAACCGGCAGGGCGACGCGATTGCGCGAACATTTCAGTTCAAGGATTTTCCCGCCGCCGTCAAATTCGTGGACGCCGTGGCCGGACTCGCCGAGCAGGCGTGGCATCATCCCGACATTGACATCCGTTGGAACAAGGTGACGCTCACGCTCACAACGCACGATGCGGGCGGCCTAACGCAAAAGGATTTTGATCTGGCGCGGCAGTTCGACCAGTTGTCACTTCGCTGAATTGACCGAATTGGTGGAGCTTTCTGGAATGGCCGGGGCAGTCGGCGGGGTCACGCTTTGCGGGATGCGCGGCAGCCGGCCGATCCAGATGTTACCCAAGCCGTGGTTCCATTCCAATTCCGGTATGTTGGGCCGGTCGGCGCTGCCGCCGCGGATGACCAACCGATCTTCCGGCCGCATTTTGTCCACCCACGGTTTGTAGGCTTTGGCGTCGCCGAAATTCCACAGGATGTTGTGATACACCTTGAAATCCTCGTCAGTCATGAGCGTGGACTCAAAACCGAGGTCGTAGCGCCAGTCGGCGTTCGGGTTTTTGAAAAACGTCTGGTAAAAAACCGTCATGTCGGCGGAGTAAAGCGTGCCGCCCTTTTCCGGCAGCCAGCTGTTCAGGTCGGGATCGGCCGGATCCGGGGCGATATAACGCCACGCGAGATGGTTGCTCCAGCGGCTGCTGAAATCGTTGGTGGTCACGGCATACATCGTCAAGGCCAGCCCGCACACCAGGGCGAGCCGCTGGAACGAATCCGCGGCGAAGCGCGATTCAAAGAACAACTGCAAATCGCTCGCGATCAAAATCGCCAGCGCCGGCAGCCCCCAGTCCTCCCAGAAACGATAGGTCTCGCACCCCAGCACCCAGCCCAGCACCACGAGCCAGAACGCCGGGTGTCGGATCAGCGGCGGCGCGTTCAGCTTCGCCAGTTGCCGCAGGACAATCACGCCGCCGAGCAGCAGGATGGGGAAAATTTCACCGCCGGACGGACGCAATTCCGAGACGAGCGTGTTTTGCGTCGGATGCATCCCCACGGAGCGCAGCGCCAGTTGAACCGCCTGCAAAATGCTTTCCACCGGATGTCCGGTGAGCGCCGAACCCAGTAACGTTCCCAAAATCCAGCTGGCCGCCAGCAGAAAGCACCAGCGGAATTGTTGCGCGAAGAAAAACGCCGCAATTGGCAGCACCCAAAGATACCAGACGCCGTGCAGAAAAACGGCCATGGCAATCAGCGGCGTCATCCAGAGGACCGTCCACCATTTGGGCGGCGACGAACTGTGCCGCTGCCAGACCAAAAACATCACCAGAGTCGCCGTCATTGTCAGCACAAACGGGCGACCGAGCAAATAGCGCTGCGTGAGGTCGGACACTTGGAACTGCGACACGAGGATAAAGGCCGCCAGCCACGCCTCCGGCCGTTTTAGGCACGCCACCACCGACCCATTGCCGATGAGAAACAGCGTCACCACCGAAAACACCACCAGCACCTCGACGTCCCAGTTTCCCCAGAGATGAACTTTCCCCAGCAGCCAGTGCCAGCCCCAGTTGGGATCGAAATGAAAAGCCGGCCCGAGCACCAAGATTTCCTGCCACGATTTGCCGCTCACCGCCTTGGCCGCGTGCCGCAACGCGTCGTCCCCCGGCAGATAGCCGTAGCTGATGACCTTCAGNNGAGGAGCAGCAGAATGACAATTGTCCATGCCGCCAGCGGCACGTAGCGGCGAAAAGGATCGAGAAAGGATAAATCAAAATGGCGCTTTCCGTCCGTCATTGCCCGCGACAAAAAGCGAATTTCGCCCGGCGTGTCAATGGAAATGAATCGGGTTTGACTACCCGGTCTTCCGCTATTCGACC
>PLZL01000289.1 GCA_003152145.1 Limisphaerales bacterium | reverse complement strand
TTCTGTTTCAGCTTGCCTTTGGTGATGTTCCAGTCGCCTTTGACTTCGAGTGTGGTCATAATAGTTAATTTTATTTTTGTTGTTTGTTTTCATTCGCCGCCAACATGACGGCAAAACGTTCCCGCAACCGGCGGGTTTCCGAAGGTTAGGCCACGGAGACAAATCCTGCCATGGGGTGTAATCTTATTTGGATTGGGTTTTTGTGTCCGTGGTGGTGGTGGTGACGGGCGCGGGCACCGTGGTTTGTTGCGTCGTGGTGGTCGTGCTGTGTGTGGCTTTTTCAGTGCCGCAGCCGGTTGCTGAAACCAAGGCGACGGCGGCCACACAGGTGAGGATAAGTTTTATAATTAGCATAATTTTGTTTGGTTTGTTGCTTTACAAGCATGAAATTACGCCAACGGTTGGCCATAGGCTATGGGGTATAACCCTACGTTTACTCGTCGGTAAGAATGGATTGGGGAAAAGGACCGGGATGAGGGAGGACGTTAGATTAGATCCTTCCGCGCGGCGTTGGCTTCCAACTTGGCTTTCCTGAAATTCAAGTCCGGCTGGTGAACCGGATGCCCGGCGCGGTGGGTGTGGTTCAACAGGCCTTCAATCGTCGGCCGTTGCACGCGCGGACACTTCTTGCCGGTGGTCCGCGCTAATTTGGTTGAGTCCTGATCGAGTTCGTCACCGAGGATTTTGTTTGCGACAGCAACAGCGCGAACACTTCGTGATAAAGGTTCTGCATATCCTCACTCACGCCTGCCAGCGCACGGGCACGCTCACTTCGATACTTTTCTGCATCACCGTCGTCCTCTTACTTTGGTCCGCCGACCGCGACTGAATAATTCCTGCCTTCCCAACGCCGGGCTTCTTTCCAGAAGAAAGTGAACTCGATCACTGAACCATCAGGCATGGTCTCGATCGGAAAATCTGCAAACCATAAACCAAGCGTGTTGATGCCGGCAGTGTCCGATTTTTTGGTGTTCTTCCAGTGATCATCCGACCAGACAACCGCCGCCTCGGCCGCAAGGATGACGCGCAAGGTTTTTCCATGCGGCATACGGCCTATTGGATGCCGCAAACTCCAAATCTCGTGCCGGCTTTGCACGGGATTGGCGACGTAGCGTTGGAACGCCGGCTCGATTCGATCAAAACAAACGCCGTCGTGGGCGCTGCGCACGAGTGAAATATATTCGGCATGAGACCAGCACAGCGGCATGGCTGCGCCGGTTGGTTGTCCACGTTTCATGCCGCCATCCGGAAAATCATCGTCGTCCCAGAGCTGTTCGGACAACAACCCGCCTGCGTTGGCGAATTTTTCCAACGCCTTGATGAACGGCAGCGGGTCGCGTCCGGCGGCCAGCTCGTAATGACCGCGCTCACCGGTCAAAATCGGCCACGAACGGCCGACGCCCGTCCCGTCGTAAGCGCTGCCGTCGTCTTTTTGCCCGTAACCATCGTGATTGTAACGCCGCCAGCACGGGCCTTGCGGAAGTTTTTGTTTGAGGACGCGATCCATGACTTTGATTGAATCGCACACGACGGGGTCGTTCGCATCACGAATTCCGAGCCGCACGAGTTGAAGGAAATCGCCGCCGACAACGTTCCGCGCCGGATGAATTCCACCGCCGTTGCTGATTTGAATTGTGGTTGTGTTCGGATTGGCGTGCGGGTCGGGCGTCTGCGGATCGGTTGGATTGATGCGGATATAGTGGCGCGGAATATCTTTGACCAACTCGCCGCGCGTCGTTGCCGTCCATTCTTCGATGTGCGCGGCCAGCCAGTCGGCATACGCAAAAATAAAATCTCTCGTGTCCGTGTGGGAATGTTTCGTGGCAAATTCTGCAGCACAAACCAGAGCGGCGATGACCGTGGCGAGCGTCGAGGGTGAGTAACCTGAATTTTCCTCCCAGCGTTCCTGCGCAGTCACCGGTCCTTGCCGGATGAGGTAGGCGGCGGCCCGCAAAATCATGACACACGGATCGAACAGGCCGAGACCGACACCTTCGCATTGCAAACGCCAGGCCAAAAGGATTGGAGCGGCGATTTCATCGAGCTGCAAACCCGACCAATACGCGCAACCGTTGATCCAGCTGTTTTGCGGGAAACGGCCATCCGGCCGCTGAATGGTTGCCAGCCAGATCAAAGCGCGCAACGGCGTGCCGGTCTGGCCGGACGCAAGCAAAGCCGTCGCGCTTTGCACCAGGTCGCGGGTCCAGACCAGATGATAGCCGCCGGGATCACTGTCGTCCTTTGTTTCGCCCCACGGAATGCTCATGGAGGCAACCAATGCTCCCTGAAAACTTTTGTCTTCGTGCGCAAGCAGCAGGCAGCGGCTCAACCGATAGATGTGGCCGCCGTCAGACGTTTGATCGGCGAAATCGAATTTGGGATTTACCACCGTGCGCTGCCACTGGCGGATATAACTTTCACGCTGCGAATCGAACAGCTCGGCCAGCGATTGCAGCAACTTCGCACCTGTGCTCTGGGAACTTCCGCCCAAGGCGATTCCAATTGTAAATTCATTCTTGTGCTGGAGATCAATTTCGCCGGTCAACGCAATGTTCCCATTTTCGGCGGCACAAAATTCCCAGTCCATTTTGAAGTTGTCCATCAAGTCCTGCCAGCCGTCGCTCGCGCCGACATAACCAACGGAGCGGCGGGAAAAACCTGTGCTGCATCCCATGACCAGATGCGTGTCTCCGCGTTCGGCGCGGAGAAGTTTGTGAGCGCTGATCTCTGAACACCAGCCGGAGTTGCCCGCGCCGTGACGGGCGATGTGCGGAGCGAGCAGCGCATAAAGTTTTAATTTGCCGTGCAAAGATTTGTCGAGCACTTCGAGTTTGGTATGCACGAGCAGCACAGACCGATGCGGATCGGTGAGCACATATTTTATCAGCCGGTAGCGTCCGTTGGGTTCTGAATTCGTGAGCCGGTAGAAAACACAATCACGTTCCGGGTATTCAATTTTGTGATCCAGATCGCGTTTTTCCTCGTGGCAAAATGTTTCGCCGTCGCTGATGAGAAATTGAAAATCGCGCGTGTTTGGCTGGTCAACGTGCGGATAATAAATTTCGTTCACGATGCCGTGGCTCAACGTGAACCACAAACGGCAGCTCGTATGATAAGCTGTGCCGAGACCTTCCTTGGCGCTGGACGTCCAGCGCGGTTCGATGCCGGGCGCGCCGAAGGCAACGGAGTTTCCAGAGGAATTCATCTTGGAGGATTATGTTTTTTTAATTTTGACCAAAGGCGCAGGCCGCCACGATATGCGTTGGCGTTGTCTCCGACCTGGCTGTCGGGTGGAAGTTTCTTCAGCAGTCTCGCATTGCCGCCGCCCAAAACGACATAATCAGCCTCCAACGCCATCTTGAGCTGCTTGACGACATCGTTGACGTGTCGCCGCCATTTCCTTTTTCCGAGCCGCTTGAGGCCGGCCAGCCCCACATAATCCTCGTAAGTGCGGCCTTTTTTGTAAGGCAGGTGCGCCAGTTCCATCGGTTCGAGCACGCCGTCAACAATCATCGCCGAACCCAGGCCGGTGCCCAGACCCAGGAAGAGCATTCGTTTGCCTTCATAACTGCCAAGCGCCTGCATCGCTGCATCATTGATGATTTTCACCGGACAGCCGAATGCTTTTTTGAAATTAAATTTCACCCAGCCGTGTCCGAGGTTGTGCGGTTCACCGACAATATGTCCGTGAAGCACGGGCCCCGGATAGCCCAGCGTGACGACATCGTATTTCCAACCGGCGATGATCTTCCGAACCGCCGCGACCATTTTGTTGGCGGTCATTTTCGGGCCGGACGGAATCTCCATCCGTTTTGGGTGGCTCGTGGCGCGCACTTTTACATGGGTGCCGCCGACATCAATGACCAATATTCTCATGCGATTGGCCTCCTTTGGGTCGTTCGCCCATCAGCTTGGCGGGATTGGCCTCGTCATTGCCTGATACATCATTTCCTCGCTGAAGAACGGTGGACCATATAGTTCGTAACCGCCGCTTAATTTTTCGTTAACTTTCCGCGCAAGCTCGTCATGGGTTGCAGCATCGGCGTGAAAAGGCACCGCGACGACGGTATATTCGATCGGAGTTTTCATATCATATTGAGTCACGAATTCCTTCCCTTTTTTCTGCACTGCTCAATCAGTTCAGTCGGCAGCGGCCAACTGTGTCCTTGAGCCAGGAGACCTTGGGCGTCCTCGGGTCCCCAGGTGCCGGCGGCGTAATTCGGAAAATCACTCGGCGGAGCCACCGCCCAAACGTCGAGCACCGGCATCATCAACCGCCACGCCGCCTCAACCTGGTCGGCGCGCATGAACAAGGTGGCATCATTCTTCATCACGTCCCAGAGCAAAGTTTCATAAGCGTCCGGCGACGGGGCGTCGAAGGCGTCCTGATAGTTGAACTGCATCTCCACGGAGCGCAGGTGCATCTTTGGCCCGGGATGCTTGGCCTGAAAACGCAGCACGATGCCCTCGTCCGGGTGGATGGACATCACGAGCCGGGACGACTGCCAGTCAAGCGTGGACTCCGCCGGAAACGACTGATGCGGCACGCCGCGAAACTGGATGGTAATTTCCGAGACCTGCCGGGTGAGCCGTTTCCCGGTGCGGAGATAAAACGGCACGCCTTGCCAGCGCCAGTTGTCAATAAACAGCCGGAGCGCAACGAACGTCTCGGTTTGGGAATCCGGTGCCACGCCGTCTTCTTCGCGGTAACCGGGAACTTTTTTGCCGCCGATCCAACCCTGGCCGTATTGTCCGCGCACCACGCTTTCATGGACGGCGTCGCGTTGGATCGGACGAACGGCGTGGAGGACATCCACTTTCTTGTTGCGAATCTCGTCGGCTTCGAAGGAGACCATCGGCTCCATCGCCACGAGGCAGAGCAGTTGCATCAGGTGGTTTTGCACCATGTCGCGCAGCGCTCCGGCATGGTCGTAATAGCCGCCGCGATGTTCGACCCCGACCGCTTCGACGGCGGTGATGGTGACGGATTCCACATAGCGCCGGTTCCAGAGCGGCTCGAAAAGTGGATTGGCAAAGCGGAAGGCCAGAATGTTCTGCACCGTTTCCTTGCCCAGATAATGATCAATGCGGAAAATCTGGGATTCCTCGAAATTGGCGGCGAGGATGGCATTCAGTGCGCGGGCGGATTCCAAGTCATAGCCGATCGGTTTCTCGACCACAATCCGCACCCATTCGCGGTCACGCGCCAGTCCGGCCTTGCCGAGGTATTTTGGGATTTCGCCGAACATGCCCGGCGGTGTGGCCATGTAAAAAATGCGGTGGACTTTGGCACCCCATTCCTTTTCCAGCTTCGCGCATTGTTCGCCCAAGGCCGTATAAGTTTGCAGCTTCTTGAAATCGCCCTGTTGGTAGTGGATGTGCTTCGCGAATTGATTCCATGCGGCGACCTTCGCTTTGCCAAAGCGCGAGAATTGGTTGACGCCATCGTGCAACCGTCGGCGCAGCTTTTCGTCGCTCATGTCAACACGATCCACCACGATGATCGAAAAATCAGAGGGCATGCTTCGGTCTTGGGAAAGGTCAAACAAGGCCGGCACGAGTTTCCGCCAGGTCAAGTCACCGGCGCCACCAAAAATGACGAACACAGTCGGTTCGAGCTGGTCATTCGTTTTCACGATTCTCACTTGTTGTGCCTTCATTTCATACTCCAGTGCATTCAATCCATGGCCTGCTCAACGTTTGGGACTGCTTCTCCTAATGCTCTCTTTAGGTTGTGAGTTTGATTTCCTTGATATGCTGCCGGGTCATGCACTNNAGCAACAGCGCGAACACTTCGTGATAAAGGTTCTGCATATCCTCGCTCAAGCCTGCCAGCGCACGGGCACGTTCGGGTTGCGGCTCGTTTTCGCCGGCGACTTTCGCCAGGTGCCAGGCATAACTCAACGCCTCGGTCTGGGTCAAAAGCAGGGTCAGCTCAAAGGTGTCGCCGGTCTGGCCCAGTAATTCCTTCTGCTTGGTGGACGCAATCGCATCGCGCGTGGCCAGTTCGCCCGGCGGCAGCCGGATGTCGTCCAGACGGATGGAAGGATCGTCCTTGGCAAATTCCTCCAACAGCGTGGCTCCGGTTCCGGAAGCTGTGGCAATTCTCTTCACCAGATTTTTAACATCGGCGTGCTCGGGTTTGATGAATCGCAACATGCTGACGTCTTTTTGCTCGGCCAGGAGTTGGTGGAGCAAACTGTAACAATTGTTTCGCGTCGAAGCGCTGCTTCCGGACGGGGACCCGGCCTTTGGCGATTGGCAGCCGGTCAGAACGCAGGCGGCCAATAACATTGCAGCGAACCATGGGAGGATGATCTTCATAATGTGTTCAGGATTGTATTTGAATATTCACTCCTTCCGTTTGTGCTTGTCCTGGTAATCTTTCCAAAGAATGCCCAGGACCAGCCAGGCGCTCCCGCCCAGTGCAATCAACAAGCAAATCATGGCGATGCCGGGATAGCCAAAAATCCGGAATGAGGATTCGATCCGCATCATCAGCGCAGACCCGACAATCAGCGCGGCGAGCAGAATACCGGTGGTGACCCGATTGGCGATTTTTTCGAAGCCGTTGAGCAAATGACGCGCGTCGGGAGTTTTGACGTTTACTTCCAATTCAGAATTGCCGACGGCGTCCAATATCTTGTTTACGCGCCCCGGCAGGCCGCCGACAAAATCCTTCATCTCGAGAAACGATCCAAGCAAATGCCCTGGCGTGGCTGCTTTGCGCATCCGGGTCGTCATGATTTCGGCGACATTCCGGCGCACCGAAGCGTTGGTATTGAAATTCGGACATAAAATTTTCCCGATCCCCTCCAGTTGCAGCAGGGTTTTTCCCAGCAGGGTCAAATCGGTGGGAACATAAAGTCCGGTTTCGGCCGCCGTTCTGGACACGTCCATCAAGGCTTTGCCCACGTCCTGGCGGTCCAAGGTCTGGTTCCGCTGTTCGGAAACAAATTCCGCCGCTTTTTTGCTGAATTCCGTCTCGTCGAAGTCATCCGCGGTTTCGCTGATGCGCAGGACAATTTTCACCGCTTCATCGCCGTTGCCTTCGCTGATGGCCAGCAGCAGCCGCAACAAATTTTCCTGCATGTTTGAACTCAGCCGCCCGGTCATGCCCAAATCCAGCAATGCCACGCGCCC
>PLZL01000306.1:4387-16453 GCA_003152145.1 Limisphaerales bacterium | reverse complement strand
TTCCTATCCCATGGTTACGGCTCAGCCATTGTGACAGTCGCTGCTCAGGGGGCCGGTAAACTTTCAGAAGTCTTTGTGAGACGAACAGAAATTGGCCGTGATCCCCCCCCAGAGCGATGCGGCCAGCATCTGCTTTACCCGGTCGCAAATTTTTTGTCGCGGCAGAATTATTCACCGTCGGCTGCGGGGAGCTTCCGCAGCCTCTCCTCGCCGCCGGTTGAATCACTCTGGAAACCGTATCAGCTGAAATCGAAAGGCGGAAGGCGGGAACCGGCCCGCTTTGAAATGGTGCGCTATGCCAAAAAATGACAAGGCTTCAGCAAGATTGGGAAGGTCAAGGCGGCGAGATGGAATGAGAATGTCTGTGTAACTATCTGTTCGTCGGAAAATTCGGGCGAAATCAGGTCGCTGGAACGCGCTTGAATGAAGAACGGAATTCCGCAAGAATTCCAGGGTTCCCGACAATGGGTAATGACCGGAGTCGGTTGGTCAACGAAATGGAAATAAGCTTATGAAAAAACTACTCGTTCTTGGCATCGCGGCAATGACTGTTGCCGCACTGTCCGCTCGCGCGGAAGACGCGAAAACCACCTACGACAACAGTTGCGCCAAGTGCCATGGCGCCGAAGGCAAAGGTGATACCAAAATAGGCCAGAAACTTGGCGTCAAGGACTTCACGGATGCCAAAGTCCAGGCAGACATGAAGGACGATGCCGCATTCAAGGCGATCAAAGAAGGGGTGAAGGACAAGGATGACAAGACCGTGATGAAGCCGGCTGAAGGCCTGTCAGACGACGCCATCAAGGGACTGGTCGCGTATGTGCGGGCGTTTAAGAAGTAAGTGACCCCGGCAGCCCTTGCCGGGTGAATGACGCGGCCGTGAAGCGCGGCGGCAGGGTTGGCTGCTTCGGAAAGAGCCGAGACGAATCCGGCACGCCGGGCGGAAAATGCCTGCGCAGCCGGGAGTGGGATTGTTTGCCTGCGGGAAAACTGACAAATGCAAAGCCAGGCAAATTCCGACGATGGCAACTTGACTGATTTATGAACACCGAGAACACGGGGAAGCCGCCCCACCGGCCGTCCCTGCTGCAAAATTGGATGAGTTTGGCCGGGCTGGTCATCGTGATCGGCGGCCTGTTCTCGTTCTTCATGCTGCTCATGCTGGATGCCGTCGCGCACTTTTCCAATCCTTACATCAGCATCCTGACCTGGATGGTGACGCCGGCGTTTCTCGTTTTCGGATTCATTTTGACTTTGATCGGCGTGCTGCGCACGCGGCACAAGCGCGTGGGGGGCGATTTCATGGTTGCAGCAGTGCAAATTGACCTTTCCCGCCCGCGTGACCGGCGCATCCTGGTCACCTTCGTCATCAGCAGTCTGCTGTTCATCATGCTTTCGGCGGTGGGCAGTTACAACGCCTTTAATTTCACCGAATCCGTCGTGTTTTGCGGCGAAACCTGCCACGGCGTCATGAAACCCGAACTGACGACCCACGACCACGGACCGCATGCCCGCGTGGCCTGCGTGGCCTGCCATGTGGGGCCGGGGGTGGGCTGGTTCGTCCGTTCAAAACTTTCAGGCTCCTATCAGGTGTATTCCGTCATGTTCAACAAATATCCGCGCCCCATCGGCACGCCCATCAAGAATTTGCGCCCCGCCCGGGAAACCTGCGAGCAATGTCACTGGCCGCAAAAATTCTCCGGCGATCTGGACCGCACGTTCAATTATTTTCAGGGTGACGCATCCAACTCACCGTATTCCATCCGGCTTTCGATCAAAGTCGGCGGCGCAGACCCCACCCGCGGCCGAGTCGGCGGCATCCACTGGCACATGGTCGTGGGCAACAAGGTGGAATACATCGCCACGGATGAGGCCCGGCAGAAAATTCCCTGGGTGCGGATCACCGACCAACAGGGCGTGGTGACCGTTTTCAAAACCAAAAATTTCACCAACGACGTTTCCAAAATGGAAATCCGCACGATGGACTGTATGGACTGCCACAACCGTCCGTCGCATCGTTATGTTCCACCCGACAAAGCGGTCAACCTGGCCATGGAAATCGGCCAGATTGACCGCACCATTCCCTGGATCAAAACCAATGCGGTCTATGTCCTCACCCGCAAATATGACAACGACACCCAGGCACGCGACGGCATCGCCACCGCGCTGGCAGACCGATATCCCAATGATCAGCGTATCCACGACGTGATCCCGGTGGTGCAACAAATTTACCGTGACAATTTCTTCCCCGAGATGAAGGCCAACTGGAGCGTTTATCCGGACAACCTCGGCCATATGATCTGGCCCGGCTGCTTCCGCTGCCACGACGGCAATCACAAGGCCGACGATGGCCGAATTGTTAAGGCCAACGATTGCAACGCCTGCCACACCATCCTGGCGCAGGGCAGCGGGGCCGAACTGGAACAAATGACGCCGGGCGGCCAGCAATTCAAACACACAGGCGGAGACTACGACCTTTCCTGTTCCGATTGCCACACGGGCGGACCGTAGATTCTGATGACGGAGGGCATTATCACGAACACGGTGAAGGCTGGTGCGGGTATGTGTCCCTTGCCTGATCGTTTTCAAATTTTGTCCAGTCTGCGGATTGTCCTTTGGCCTGTGATTTTTAACTGTGCTGCGGGAAAGCTTGCGCAGCCGGATGGGCTCGACTGCCATACCGTCCCACCTGCACCGCTCGATTGTTGAACGGCGAAACCGCCACAACCGGCGACGACACGAGGGGAAAGGCCATTAGTTTATACTAGGCATAAGGATAATTATTTATTTTACCTAATTGAAATATGCTGTTCCGATGGCAAGAAATGTCAAGTGCTTGCCAATGAATGAGCAGCGGCTTTTTCCCCGTCTTGTAGATTTGTTTCGTGAAGCAAGTATGCCAATTCCGAATTGTTTGCTGCCAGGCGGGCGAAACCGGCGATGACCGGACGTTTGGCGCCGGCTGCGGCATGATGACACGAACGTCGCGCGGATATGTTTTCACCGGGGAGATGTTCGCATGAACATATTTGTCGCAGGTTTGAGTTACAAGACCGCGCCCGTGCCAGTGCGCGAACAACTGGCGGTGCGTCCGTCGCTTCTGCCCTGCTACGGCTGCCGGCTGAAGCTTAATGCCGGGCTGGACGAAGTTGTGCTGCTGTCCACCTGCAATCGCGTCGAGATTTATGGCACCACCGAATCCTGGGTTCATGGCAAAGTGGATCGCCTCTTCCGCCAGCTTTGCCCGACAGACGTTGATTTGACTCCCTGCATTTACGTCAAGGAAGGCGTTGCGGCGGTGGAGCATTTATTTTCGGTGACGAGCGGCCTTGATTCGATGGTCATCGGCGAAACGGAAATCACCGGTCAGGTGAAAAACGCCTATCAGGCGGCGCAGCAGGCCGGGTTGACCGGCCGCGTTTTGAACCGGCTGTTCCAGACCGCGCTTCAAATCGGCAAGGAAATCCGCACCCACACCGCCATTGGCCGTGGCGCAACTTCCGTGGGCAGCGTGGCCGTGGAACTGGCGGAGAAGGTTTTTGCCGGCGATTTGTCTGACAAGACGGTGATGATTTTGGGAGCGGGCAAAATGGGCGAGGCCTGTGTCCGCCATCTGGCCAAGCGGGGCGCCCGTCTGGTGCTGGTGGCCAACCGCTCCGTCGAACGCGCCCAAGCGCTGGCCTCGGAATTCGGCGGACGCCCCCTGCCCTTCGATGAACGCATGAACGCGATGAAGGAGGCGGATATTGTCGTCAGTTCCACCGGCAGCCCGACGACGATCCTGCACAAGGACGATATTGCCGCCATCCTGCCAATGCGACGCAACCGTCCGCTGATTTTAATTGATATCGCCGTGCCGCGGGACATTGCCCCGGACGTGGAGGAATTGAGCAACGTTTATCTCTACAACATTGACCACCTGGAGGCGATTGTCCGCGAGAATTCCCGGATGCGGGAACAGGAACTTTCCAAGTGCAACGAAATCATCGCCCGGCGCACGGCGGCGCTGATGACGAAAATTCAACCGGTTCCGGAGAAACGTCCGGACCAGGAGATCGAACTGCTGCCAGGCTGGTTCTTGGGTGGCGCGGCCGCCAGCCGGAGCTGAATGGCCATGAATAATTTGTGATGGAAACAAAAATGAACCCTGAAAAGTGACACCGAAATTCACGAAAATTATGAAAAAACAAAACTCATACCGAAAAGCGCTGGTCTGCCTCGCGGCGGCCCTGACATTGCTTGGGACTGCGGCCGCAGTTCGTGCGGCGGCTCCGGCATTAAGTGGCTCGCTGACCGTGCGGCCATTGACGCCGACAGAAATCAAAACCTACGGCCTCACCGGATCGAATGCCCAGTTCTCCGCCGGCTGCAAAAACGTTGCGCTCGGCGAGCCGGTCTATGTGGATGCCATGGTGAACGCGGCGATTGCCCCGTCCAACATCGTTGGAGTTACTTGGACGCTGGTTAAACAGGCCGGGTCGCTGACCGCATTGTCGGCCGGGCCGCTCAGCAACAACGTGCCGCTCTACAACACGTCGGACCGGTATACTGGCGAGAGCGCCACCCCGGCGTATCAACTGGCGGGTCGCACCTTTTTCCGCCCGGATCTCATCGGGTCCTACACCGTCAATGCCACCATCACCACGGTCGGCAGCGGTTCGACCAATCTGGCCGTCACGATCACGGCGGGCACCTATGTTGGGGTTCTGACCTGTGCCGGTTGCCACAGCGGTGGATCCGTCTTTAATGGCAAGCAAGTGCCTAGCATTTATCCCACCTATACCAACACGCCGCACGCCTCGATGTTCGCGAGGGGTATTGACGGCCTGGTCAGTAGCCATTACAGCAAGAGCTGCATCTCCTGTCACACGCTAGGTTATGACACCAATTCTTTTGCCGTCAATCTCGGCTTTGATGATGAGGCGCTCATCAACAACTGGACCTTTCCGGCGGTTTTGACCAATGGCAATTGGGCGAGCATGCAGGCGAATTATCCCTCCGTTGCCGGTCTGGCCAACATCCAGTGCGAAAACTGCCACGGACCCGGCAACCAGCACATCTTTTCGCAAAACGTGGTGGGCAACACCAACGCCATTTCCGTCAACTATGCGGCGGGCGACTGCGCGCAATGCCACGACAACATGACCACAGATTTCAAGAGCGCCGAATGGAACAATTCGCTCCATGCGGCCGCCTCCCGGACGCCGTCCGGCATCAGCCGCCCGCAATGCGTCCGCTGCCACACCGCGGCGGGTTTCGCGGGTTGGGCTACTGCCGGTGGCATGGCGATGCTGAATAAGTATCCGACCAACATCTTTTGGGCGAATTCCACTTCCACCAATATCCTGGCCTATACTGGCACTGCCCCGGCCTATACCTCACCGGCTAACCCGCCGAATACGACCTATTATCCGATTACCTGTCAGGCCTGCCATGACCCGCACGATGCTTCCAATCCGCACCAGTTGCGCATGGGCTATAATGTCACGCTGTCCGATGGCACCATCGTGACCAATGCCGGCGCCGGAGGCTTCTGCATGGAATGTCACAACAGCCGCAACGGTTCCGTCACCAACCAGATGGCCCGATACCCCTTAAGCCAGCCGAACTGGGCCGGCGGCTCCGCCTTCGGCACACATGACAGCCCGCAGGGCGACATGCTCGAAGGCGTCAACGCCATCACCTACGGCCAGAACATACCCAGCGCCCCGCACGCCAACGTCATAACCGACACCTGCGCCGGCTGCCATATGCAGCCGGTGGCGGCCACGGTTGTTGTCAACGGCGTGACCAATGCCAATCCGGCCTTCACCAAGGCGGGCGGCCACACCTTCAAGATGAGCTACATCAATACCAATGGCGTCGAGGTTCCGGTGACCGATGTCTGCGTCCAATGTCACGGCACCCTCACCAGCTTTGACGTCCCGGCTCCCGATTATGTCGGCGTGGGTTACGGACAAGGCATCCAGACCCAGGTCCAGCAGCTCTTGAACAAGCTGTCCACGCTCTATCCGCCGGCGGTCTACCAAGCCAATCCCAACAACTACGTGGCGGATGGCAAGGTCAAGACCTCGCTTACCAGCTACACCAACATGCCGGCTAAGTTCCTCAATGCCGCCTACAACTTCCAGTTCGTTCAGATGGACGGCAGCATGGGCGTGCATAACGGACCCTTTGCCGTCGGCCTCCTCAAGGCGTCCATCGGCAATCTGACGGGTGACGCCAACGGCGACGGTCTGCCGGACAGCTGGCAAGCCAACTATTTTGGCGCGAACTTTGCCACGAATCCGGCGGCGGGTCTCTACGGCATCAACAACTCGAACGGGCTGCCCAATTGGATGATGTATGCCCTGGGGCTTAGTCCGTTCAGCAGCTCCACCGCCGTCAATGGCGTGATCTATATGAATGGCGGCAACATCGTCAACGGCGCCACCAACACCGTTGCCATCTACACGGCGGCGGAAATCGCCTTCAACACCCAGGTGGGCACGACCTACACCATTCAGGGCATTTCTGCGCTGGCTGGCAACTGGTATAACATCAGCACCAACATCCCCGGCACCGGCGGCAGCATCAGTTACCTGACGCCGACACGGAACAATGCGCAGATGTTCTTCCGCGTGGTTCACACTCCGTGATCACGGACTGAATTCAAGCTGGAATCATCCAGAAACAACAACCCCTTCCCGCGCAAGCGGGGAGGAGTTTTGCTTTCCGGGAGACGTTATAAAACAAGGGAGTGACCAGATGAAATGACTGATGACGAAACCCTGATGACTAAAGAATGACGAAGCTCCCAATGCCATTGCGGCGTCGCCAGATATTTGGTATTTTCAGATTTCGTAATTGGCAATTCTTTCGTCATTCGGATTTAGTCATGATCATTTTGGCGCGTTGGTCGTGGCGGCCTTCATCTGTTGGAAGGCATCCAGTTGCAACTGGAGATGGGCGGCGACCTCCTTGAGCTTTTCGGTTTGTTCAAGCTGCACCTGCGACAAATGTTTCCGAGCCGCTTCCAGTTCCGCCGCTGAACCACTGTTCTGCGCATTGACGACCTTCTGTGCGGCGGCGTTGATTTGCGCCTCCATTTCGGCGCCGGCTTTGGCGCACTGGTTCAGAAAATCGTTGTGAAAAATCCGGTTGGCATCTTCCGGCGAAGCGGCGTTGATGTCGGGGATGAGCCGCATGATTTCGTTGGTGATGGCGGGAGTGAGAGGAACGCTTTTCGCGACCACGGGCGGCGGCGATTCCGCGGCCACGCGAAGAATCGCGCGGGCCAGGTCAGAAGACAGCGCCGACTCCCATTCCGGCTGGAGTTGCACCAAGGATTCCTTTCGCTCCCCGTTGGCCACGGTGACGCCCAGAAAACAAGCTTCGCCTTTTTCCAAGTTGAAAGGCCGGAGTCCGTCGCCCGCTGCGGCGTCGGCGTTGGCCCCTGCCGCCGAGATGTTCCGGATTACCTGGATTTTTGCCGGGTTTGCGTTCTGAAATTCGGACAACAAATGATCCACCCGCTGCGAAAAATCCTGAAGCGCTTGTGGGGCGCTCCCGGCAGGTAGCACCGAATAGAACCGGATTTGCACAGGCGCATTCAACTGGCGCAACACATCGAGGGTGTCGCCGGAAAGCCCGGCGACGCCTCGTCCCGGCAAGCCGTTTTTGCCGTATTCATACCATGCGATGGTCAGGGCAACTCCCAATAGAAAAAAACACAGCGCGAGAATCGGCGCGCGGCGGCCGGGTGGCCGGGCGGTTGGACGTGGAGTGCTTGGAGTGTTGGCGGAGGATGAGTTCATCAGCGGCGTCTCTGTTTGTTATTTCAATCTTCGGACATTATGAAGGTGCCCCCATTCAAGTAAAGTCGGGAAATAATAAAACGGCGAATAATTGCGTCTAATCCGTCAATCGGACAATTTTTGGCAAGAATACAGCAAGAGAGGTTTAGTCTTTGCCCGCAGGCAATTTTATTCTTAACTGAACAAAAGATGCCGCCTCGAAGCTCAATATTTGATTTCCGGTTCTGGCGTTGCAGGAAGGACTTGCGCGGCGCAATGCGGTTGTTCATTTCCGCGGTGACGTTGTTTTTTTTAGCCACGACCACCCTGCTATCCCAGTCGGTCCAGCATTTGAACACGATCCAGCCGGGCGGAATGCCGGGACAGCCGGTCATGGGTAGTATGGAAAGGCTGACCCACGGCGTGCGGGTCACCTGGGATGGGCCCTCCGGCTATTACCAGGTCTATCAAAAAAGCAACGGCTTGCTGGCCCCGTGGGTGGCGCTGGGCCAGGCCACCAACCTGGTCCGCTACGCCGTCATCACGAAGCTTTACAGCAATGCTTTCTTCCGCGTTTCCGGGCCTGCGCCGAAATATGCCGGCTCGAAGGTCTGCCTCACGTGCCATTTGAGCATTTGCCGTTACGTGACGAACACGCTCCACGCCAGCGCCTTCAGCAGTCCGAAGTTCAAGACGTTGGGCGGTCAGACCAATCCGTTATGCCTGCCTTGTCATACCGTTGGTTATGGCTTGCCAACCGGGTTTGTCAGTGCGACGGCGACGCCGTTGCTCGGCGGCGTTCAGTGCGAAAATTGCCACGGTCCGGCGGCCAATCATGCGGCCGCCACCGATGATCCCACCGCGGTCCCGCGCGTTGAAATCGCCGCCACCGCCTGCGGCGGCTGCCATAGCGCAAGCCACACCACCTACACCAACGCGCCGACGTTTGAAGAATGGAACACCAGCGAACATGCCGCCGTGACGCCGGACGTGCTCGCATCCATGAGCGCATCCGCCAACAACATCAGCAGTTGCGGCCGTTGTCATTCCGGCTCCGCCCGGCTCGCGCTGATCAACGGACTGAACCCCGCCGTCACACTTGCTAACGACTACAACGTCGCCATCACCTGCGTCGTCTGTCACGATCCTCACCAGACCAATGCCAATCCGGCGCAGCTCCGCAACCCTGTTTCCTCGACCACGGATTTCTTCCTCGCCACCTCGGACGTGTTCACGAACAAATACAACGCGAACACCAACATCAACCTCTGCGGCCAGTGCCACAACGATCGCGGGGCCGCGTGGACGGACACCTCCCTCGCGCCGCACCGTTCGCTGCAATACAACTTCCTGCTCGGTTCCGTCGGCGAATTGCTCAACGGCTCGTCCACCTTCAATCCGGGGACCCATGCAGGTCTGCCGTCGTCAGCCGGCTACTCGATTTCCGGCACGTTTTATCTGACCAACCAGTGCGCGGACTGCCACATGCAGCCCGACCGCCGTGGTGCGCCGAATCACTCCACCCTGATCACGAGCGACACAGTTTGTTTGAACTGTCATCTCATCCCGCCGGCGGTGCTGGAGGAATTTTATCTCACGCCGGTCATCTCCAACAGTGTGACCGCGCTGATCACGGCCTTGAACCACTGGGCGGCGAATCAGACCAATCCGCTCCTCGCCACCCACGGCGTGGTGGCGTGGGAATACACGAATCCGGGCGGCCTGACATGGCAGACCAATTCCGCCGGCAACGTGACTGGCTGGACACTGAACAATCCGGTGACGTTCACCGGGCCAGGCACCGCCGGCCAAGCCCTGATTCCGGATAAGATCAAGCGGACACGGTTCAATTTGTATCTGGTCTTGAACGACGGCAGTTTTGGCGTTCACAATCCGACGCTGGCCATCAACTTGTTGAACGCCGCACAAATCTGGATGGTGCAGGTGTTGCAATGAATGAAATTCCGCCACTGACAATCGCATGAAAACCATTTCCTTTTTCCACCGGCTTTTGCCCCGTTCACTACGGTTGCGCGGCCTGGTCTCTCTGGCCGCCATGGGACTCCTGCTGTTCGTGGTGATTTCCTGCAGCACTCTCAGCCGCCGGGCGGTGGTGCTCCCGGACGTGCCGGGCGCGAAATACATCGGCTCCGCGGAATGTGAACAATGTCACGAGGAAATTTACCGCAACTTCCGGACCGCCGATCATGCCCGGCTCATCGCTCAAGGCAAAAACGGGATTGACGCCGGTTGTGAATCCTGTCACGGCCCCTGCAGTCTGCACTCGGATTCCGGCGGCGAAACCAAACCGCCTTTCAGCTTCAGCGCCGGCCGGCCACAGCCGGAGGGGTTGAGCGGGCGATTCCCGCTCGACCCGGCGCGCGCAGTCGAGAACACCTGTTATAAATGTCACATGGACGTGCGGGGCCAGTTCAATCTGCCCAACCATCATCCGGTGCCCGAGGGCCGGATGACCTGCATCAAGTGCCATCCGCCGCACAAGGGCGTTGCCTTTGCCGGCGGCGGCACCCAACTGCTTTCACAGGAAGGAAACTGCGTCCAATGCCATCCTTCCCAGCAAGGCCCCTTTGTCTTTGAACACGAGGCCCTGCGCGAAGGCTGCACCACCTGCCATTCCCCGCACGGCAGCGTCAACGCCAAGATGCTCACCGAACGCAACGCGAACCTGTGCCTGAAGTGCCATTTCCAGCAAAGACAGCCTAACCAGCCCGGCGTAATACTAATCGGCGGGGTGGACCACACCTCGCAATTGAGCCAGGGCGCCTGTTGGAGCGCCGGTTGCCACGAGGCGGTCCACGGTTCGCGCGTGAGCCCGTCGCTTAGATTTTAATCATTGTCACGGAAGCCGATGAAAATGAAATACCGAAAGTCAAAATCGCCTCGCGCTGGACGGCGGAAATCCAGCCTCGGGAGGTATATCATGGGAGCGTCCTTGATTGTCCTCGGCACCCAAGCGGCGCTGGCGGGTGACGCCATCACCCCGCAAGAATGGTATGAAGGCGGCACCAACACCTACAGCAATTGGATTGAGCTTTCCAGCGGCGCCATGCTGACCCGGGGTGATGCAAACCAGGCAACCCAGGGGAAACAGCTCAACGCCGGCGTCTTCGGCGGCATCGCGGACCTGCATTACGAAAGCCTGGTGGCCAAAAAAACCACCTTCACGCTGGACGGGCATTCCATTTTTGACGAGCACGATTACAGTGTCGGCCTCGGCCTGAACCGCGACGATCTTGGTTTTGTCCGTCTCCATTTTGAGAATTTCCGCACTTGGGATTCCGGCACCGGAGGATACATCCCCGCCAAGCAGCGTTCGTATGCGCTGCCGGGCGACGTGCTGGCGCTGGATCGCGGATTGATTTCATTCGAGGCGGGACTGACCAAACCGAATGTTCCGCAAATCACCTTCAAATACAGCCACCGCGTCCGCGACGGCGAAGAGAGTTCAACGCTTTGGGCGCCGGTGCATCCCGACCCGCTGAATTCCCCGATGACTGTGTTCCGGGTGTATCCGACGGTTCTCGACGTGGACGAAAAGTCGGACGCGTTCCAGCTTGATCTGACCCACCACTACAAGAAAGTGAATTACGGGGCGGGCGTGAGCTATGAGACCGGCGATTTGAACGATGCCCACAAGCTGACCTTCTGGTCAGGCGAAACCGTTAAGCAAAAAGTCACCGACCAGGAAGGCACCTCCTACGACATGTTGAGCGCCCATGCCTTTGCCGAAAGTTGGATCAAGAACAACCTGTTTCTGTCCACCGGATTCATGTATGCCAATCTCGACGACACCTTTAGCGGCAGCCAGATTTACGGAGCTGACTTTGACGTGGTTTATTCGCCAGCTTATCCAGCCCTCAGCTATGGCTACACCGGACTCAATGGCGGCACCCACAAGAACGAGTATGTCATGAACGCCAACCTCATGTGGCTGCCGACCAAGACATTCAGCATCATCCCCTCGGTGCGAGTTCAAGAGGACGACTGGAACGCCAGTTCCGCCGGCACCGGCACGTTGTATGATCCGTCTGCCAGCCAGGGTGAAACGCAATCTTTCAAGAGCCACAGTGGACGCGACTTGCTCGATGTGTGTGAACGCCTGGACCTGCGCTACACCGGCGTGACCAACTGGGTCTTCAATNNGGGGGACTGACCCAGGTCAACTTCCCCGGCTTCGGACCAGTCGGCCCCGTCCCGGTGCAATTCGCGACCGATGACTCCCGCCTCTTCCAAAAATATTTTACCAGCGCCCGGTGGTATCCCGTCCGGC
>PLZL01000306.1:0-4379 GCA_003152145.1 Limisphaerales bacterium | reverse complement strand
CGGCAGACCAGCCTGGACATCGGCGGCTACTACAAAATCAACACCTATAATTACAACAACACACAGGACAACACCCCCGATAATTTAAGCATCGGGAATGCCTACCCGGGCTTTCTGGTCTATCAGGGATTTGAAACCTTGGACGGCAGCGTCCGCCTGACGTTGCGTCTGCCGAAAAACATCATGCTCGTCAGCCGCTACGAATATCAATACTCCACCATCAGCACGAGCCCCGACCCGGCCTCGGGCTTGAACCAGCAGGACTCCTCTAAGATGCACAGCCAGATCATCGGCCAGAACGCGAGCTGGACGCCCCTGGAATGGCTCGGCTTGCAGGCCGGATTCAATTATGTCCTCAGCACCACGGAAACGCCGGCCTCTGATTACACCCGGGCCATCCTCAATTCGCAAAACAATTACTGGACCGTCAACTTCAACTCCGACTTCGTGCTGGACGCCAAGACCGATTTGAACATCGGTTATTTTTATTATCGCGCCGCCGACGGCCAGAACAACATCGTTGGCGGTTTGCCGCTCGGAACCGATGCGAAGGAACACAGTGTCACCGCGACGCTCTCCCGCCGCATCAGCAAAAATCTGCGATGGAACCTGAAATACGCCTTCACCCATTACGAAGATTACGCATCCGGCGGCAATTTCAATTACAATGCCCATGTCATTTATTCCAGCCTGCAATACCGCTTTTGAGTGGGGCGGGGCGGAGCGGCGGACAAGGTTGCGCCATTTTTTTCAAAATAAACTTGAATGTTTATCAGCCGACAAACTAATTTACGATATGTCAAATTATCCGACTAAAAGGAGCGCCGGCAAATCCGTCTGGCTGCTGTCGCTGGTGATGCCGTTGCTGCTGCTGACCGCCGGCTGCCACCGCGACGACGTCAAAGTTTATCGCATCGCCAAGGACCAAGATCAATCATCGCAACAGACCGCTCCGGCGCTGCCGACGGATTCTCCGAACCCGAAATTGCCGCCCGGACACCCGGACATTTCGTCCATCCCCGGAGCGCCAACGGCGGCATCTTCATCCTCTGCGCCGCAACTGACTTGGACGACGCCGGCGGGCTGGACGGAAGTTCCGCCGAGCGAAATGCGCGTCGCCTCGTTCAAAGTGGCGGGCGCGGACGGCAAACAGGCGGACGTGAGCATCGTTCCGCTGCCCGGCATGGCCGGCACCGACGCAGCCAATGTCAACCGCTGGCGCGGCCAGGTCGGCCTGCCGGTGATGACGAACGACGAACTGCAAAAGTCAGCGGAAAATGTCGAGGCGGGCGGCCAGCCAGCGCAGCTTTACGACCTTGCCGGACAAAATCCGGCCAGCGGCGGAACCAGCCGGATTGTCGGTGTCATCCAGCATCGCGACGACACGGCCTGGTTTTACAAAATGACCGGCGATGCCGACCTGGTCGAACAACAAAAGCCGATGTTTGTTGAATTTCTCAAATCGCTCAACTTTGGCGCGACGGCGCAAACACAGACGGAAATGCCGGCGGGACATCCCGCCACCGGCGGCGACATGGGCACGCTGCTGTCCGCTCCCGCGCCAGCTTCAAGCGGGAACAAACCGACATGGCAGGTGCCGGCGGGCTGGCAGGAAGTTTCCGGCGGACAATTTCTCGTCGCGAAATTCATACTCACGGGTGAAGGTGGCGCAACGGCGGCGGTCAACGTCAGTATGTCTGCTGGTGGTCTTGCCGCCAACGTGAACCGCTGGCGCGGCCAACTCGGCCTGGCCCCGTTGTCCGAAGACGACGTGAAGAAATCCATGACGGCAATTGACGCGCAAGGCGGCAAGGCGTCGCTCGTGGACATCAGCGGCACGGACGCCCAGACTGGCAAACCGGCGCGGCTTGTCGGCGTGATTGTGTCGCAAGCCGGCCAGACCTGGTTCTACAAACTGATGGGCGACGCGAAGGTGGTCGAAAGCCAGAAGGTCGCATTCACCCGATTTGTCCAAGGCGTGAAATACTGAAATGCTCCATCCCTTCCTGCGATTCTTTTCGTCCGTCAGACTCACCGTCGCGTGTCTGGTGCTCGGCTGTGTCATTGTGTTTTGGGGCACCATCGCCCAGGTGCATCTCGGACTTTACAAGGCCCAGAACGAATTCTTTCGCAGCTTTCTCGTCTACTGGCAACCGGCTGGTTCCGGGTTTCACATCCCCATTTTCCCCGGCGGCTACCTTATCGGCACCGTGCTGCTCATCAACCTGCTGTGTGCGCACGCGCGTTATTATCAGCCGGGCAAAAGAAAAATTGGCATCGTGCTGATTCACCTCGGCATTGTGCTGTTGTTGCTCGGACAAATGTTGACGGATTTTCTGTCCATTGAAAGCAACCTGCACCTGCGCATCGGTGAAACGAGAAATTACACCGAGGCCGACCGCGCCTTTGAACTGGCCGTCATGGACACGAGCGACAAAGACTCCGACAAGGTCGTCGCCATCCCTTGCAGCCTGCTTGTCCGGCGCGGTGAAGTGGGGAACCCGGAGATGCCGTTCCGCGTGCGTGTGAAAACTTTTTATGCCAATTCGGAGCTGTCGGAAAAAGCCGCGCCCGGCCTTGAGCCGGCCAAAACCACCGCCGGATCCGGTCTGGACCTCTGGTGGCGTGAAGTGCCGCGCGAAACCGAGATGAACCGGAATGACATCCCTTCAGCCATCGTCGAAATCGTCACGCCTCGTGGCGCGCTCGGCACCTTTTTCGTGTCCGGCTGGCTGGACCGCCCGCAATCGTTCAATTTTGACAATCATGCCTATGGATTGTTGCTGCGGCCGGAGCGGTTTTACCTGCCGTTCAGCCTGCATTTGATCGAGTTCCGCCACGACAAATATCCCGGCACGGACATACCAAAAAATTTCTCCAGCCGCGTCCGGCTGCAAAACCCGGATAACGGCGAGGACCGCGAAGTGCGGATTTTCATGAACAACCCGCTGCGATACGGCGGTGAAACGTTTTATCAGGCGAGTTTCGACGCTGACGACCACGGCAGCATCCTCCAAGCCGTCCACAACCCAAGCTGGCTCACGCCCTATTTCTCGTGCGTGCTGGTCGCCGTGGGACTGGTCATCCAGTTCCTCTCGCACCTGATTCCATTTTTGAAACGCCGGATGGCGGGTCTTGGGAGCGCTGGCGTCTCGTCGGCAAGCAGCGTTGCGCGCGGCAACGCGGGCTGGCGGGACGCCGGCGCTCCCAGAAAGGAGAAAAAGAAATCATGAAAAAATGGATCCCCCTCATTTTGGTCGCCACCATGGCGGGCTGGGCATTGTCCAGCCTGCGCCAGCCGCCGGAAACCGGATTTCACACGCGCGAATTCGGAAAACTGCCGGTGCTGATGGATGGCCGCTTCCAGCCGTTTGATTCCGTCGCCCGCAATTCCCTCCTCCAAATTCGCGCCCGGCAGACCGTCGCCGTCGGCGAAAACGGCAGCCCGCAAACCATGACCGCCATGGAATGGCTGCTCGAAGTAATCATGAAACCGGAGCAGGCCGACGACCGGAAGATTTTCCGCATTGACAACAACGAAGTCACCGAGTTGCTCAAACTGCCCGACAACCAGAAATATTATTCCTTCAATCAAATTCGGCCGCAAGCGGATGAAATCGAAAAGCAGGCCAACCGAATCGAGGCGATTGACTCCTCCAACCGCACCGTCTTCGAGACGCAATTGATGAAGTTGTTCAGCGAGATGAATCTTTACCAACGGCTTGAAATCAGCCTCAAACCGCCGGGCACGGACGATTTCGCGGCGGAACTGGAGGCCTACCAGAAGAGCATCGCGCCGGGCATCGCCGCCGTGAACGCCCGCGACGCCGGACAGAAATTTAATCAGGACGCCTTCAACACCCTGGTCGGCTTCATGGGCAACTACGAAACGGTTGCGCGCTTCGCCCTGCCCCTGACCATTCCGCCCGCCGACGCCAGCCTGCCGCGCGACGACTGGCAGAACATCGGCACCAACCTGATGCAAACCGCGCGCACCGGCGAAATCAATCCGGCCGCGAAATACTACGCCGAAATGGTCAGTGCCTACCGCGCCAACCAGCCTCCGGATTTCAACCAGGCCATCATCGGCTATCGCGTCTGGCTGGCCGACCATTTTGAACCCCAGTTGCGCAAAGCCAGCCGGGAGTTTTTCTTTAGCACACTCCAGCCGTTCTACAAGGCCACCGTCATCTACGTATTCGCGCTCGTGCTGGGGCTACTCTCATGGTTCAACCTGTCCGACTGGCTCCGGCGCTCGTCTTTTTATCTCGTGGGCCTCGCCTGGATCATTCACACTTTCGGCCTTGTATTTCGCATGGTGCTCGAAGGCCGCCCGCCGGTGACCAATCTTTATTCCTCCGCCATCTTCATCGGCTGGG
>PLZL01000425.1 GCA_003152145.1 Limisphaerales bacterium | reverse complement strand
CCAAGGGCGGAATGAGATGACAACTACGGTTCATCAAAAGCCAAGATCCGGGGAGCAGCACTTAACTATCTTGGTAATAGTGCCCTGTGAATCCGGGTTTTGGCTTGCGTCAAAACTAGAAGGGGATCACACTATGCGAATCTCACAAACAAACCAAAAAGATATGAAACAGGAAACCTGCATCGGACACGCGCGTGGACATTCAAGTGTTGCCGGAATGGTTATGAAAACGTGTTGTTCCACAGCCGCCTTGGTGGCGGTCATGGTCGGAATGACTTTCAGCAGCATGGCTGACGNNGGCACCCGCTCCACCAACTTCGTTGATTGGAGTCACCACCGCGCTGAGATCAAAGCTCAGATCGAAAATTATGAGATTGGATACAAGCCGCCTGTTGATCCGACAAACATTTTTGCCAGCTACACTAGTAATAGTCCCACTGCTGGCACACTCACAGTGCGTGTCACTAATGTCGTATCAGGCGTTGCTCGAACGCTCACCCTGACTTGCGCCATTTCCATCCCAGCGGGGGCTGGACCTTTCCCGGCAATTATCGGAATGAATAGTCCCAATGGCAGTATCAGCCTTGGCGGTCGCGCTATTGCAACAATCACATACAGCCATAATCAGGTAACGACATATGGCAGCCCGGCAAATTCGAACCCCTACTACGCTCTTTATGCTGCTCCTTACTCTCCTGCTCTTAATATTGATAACACGGGACAATACAGCGCGTGGGCTTGGGGAGTCAGCCGTATCATTGATGGCTTGTATAAGCTTAATGGCACGCTCGGCACGGCCCAAATAAATCTCCAGCGCATTGGCGTAACGGGCTGCTCCTATGCCGGTAAGATGGCGCTCTTTTGCGGGGCGTTAGACGAGCGTATTGCGCTTACCATACCCCAGGAGTCGGGTGGTGGTGGTGCCCCAAACTGGCGTTACTCCTATCAGATGGAGGCAGATGGAACCGTTGAAGGTCTGGCTCAAACCGACCATAATTGGTTTAGCGAATCCATGTTCACGTTTGGCGGCGCCAATACGGCAAAACTGCCAGAGGACCATCATGAGTTGCTGGCGATGGTCGCGCCCCGTGCGTTGTTCGCTACGGGAAACCCGGATGGGGCGGTTTGGCTGTCCAATCCGTCGTGCTACGTCTCTTGCAAGGCTGTGCAGCGGGTCTATGAGACGTTTGGCATCAGCGATAGGTTCGGCTATAACATTAATGGGGGAAAGTCGCACTGCCAATTGACGGCCGACGTAATTTCAGATGTAGGTGCCTTTTTGGACAAGTTCCTCCTGGGTTTAACGAACGTGAATACAATCACCAACAGACACGTCCCAAGCACCTACAGTAGTATTGACGACGCTCGCTGGACTGCGTGGTGGGGAACTGCAAATGCAGTTTTCCCGTATACAGGGCGGCTTTCCCTGAGCATACCCGCCGAGGCCACGGAAGGCGACGGGACGCTCGCCGGACAGGGACTCGTCAGCGTGAGCCCAACCCCGACGAACGGCTTGGTGGCAGTGAACCTGACATCGGGCAACCCCAGCAAAGTCACCGTGCCGGCGTCGGTCGTCATTCCTGCCGGGCAAAGCAACGCCGTGTTCGATTTGACCATTATCGATAACTCGATATTGGACGGGGATCCGCCGGTAACCATCACGGCGAGCTCTCAGGTATGCGTCAACAGCCCGCAGAATAAGCAAATAACAGTTCACGACAATGAAACAACAACCCTGTCAGTCACCTTGCCGGCGAGCGCCTCCGAATCTGCGGGAATACTGATCAATGCCGGGACCGTAAGCATGGGAGCTGCCGCGGGGACGAACATCCCCATCACCCTTATTGCCAGCGACCCGTCGAGGCTGTCCCTTCCGATAGTCGTCATTCCCAATGGCCAAACATCGGCTGTGTTCAGCGTGTATGTATATGACAACAAAGTCATTGGAGGATCGGAAAACGTCAGTGTCACCACGCACGTCGCGAATTGGACAGACGGCTCCGCCTCGATGACGATACTTTTTGACGATCCCATGCCCGATCTTATGCATTTCGCCTGGAGCGCCGTTCCTTCTCCGCAATTGATCGGCGAACCTTTTCCGGTCACCATCACCGCGCAGGATGGCGCGAACAATACATTGGACTACCGATTGCCGGCCACGTTGTCCGCTTTGATTGCCGGCAACGCCACCGGAACGAATACGATCCTGAATTCTCCGAGCTCGGAACAGTCATCAACTGACGGTCAAGAACTCGTCCTGGGTTACTCCTTTACGCCCAGCACGAACTTGAAGGTGACTCATGTCCGGCACTATTTCGGGGACAAGGTTTCCATTTGGACCGCCAACGGGCAGCTTCTCGCATCCCAGAATGTCGTCAGTGTGCCGGGCACCTGGGTGGACACTCCCTTGCCGGCGCCCCTGGTGCTACCCGCCGGCGCCACTTACCTGGTCACGGTGCACGAAAACGCCGTCGAGTATTTCTGGAGTTGGAGTCTCCCGGCGACATTTCCGGATGGAACCATCAATTCGAGCTGGTGGGATTACGGAGACAAATTCCCGACCCAATCCGGCGGTGCGCAATGGTATTTTGTGGATTTGGGGTATGCCACGGATTTCGTTTCCGTGCCGGTCAACCCGGGCGCAACCGCCAATTTCTCGAGCGGCACCTGGTCCGGCAACATCGCGGCGCTGCAGGCTGCCAACAACATGATGCTTCAGGCCAGCGCCGGTGTTGGACACTCCGGCNNGGACGGATGTTCCGGTGACACCCGCCGTCGTGGGCGACCGCTACAACGTTACAAACACCCTCGGGGCGGGCCCCAGCTATTTCCGATTGTGGAAGCCGTAAGCACGCCGCACTGCTCGCGCGGCCTTCTTGTTCAGGCAATGGGGCGGTGTTCGGAAACCAAAAACCGGGCGCTCTCTGGATGGCAAGACTTAAACGGAGGGGAACCAGGGTCACATCTAAACATCCAACCATTGGGTTCAATCACCATCTGAAATGTTGAGATGTGACCCTGGTTTGCATGTTTTCTGTTGCGGGGATGTCTTGAACGATTTGGTTTAACCAAATGCCATCAATGTCCGTCTTGATTTGGATCCATAGCGCGTAAAACTCTGCCACGCGACGGGCTTATGGACTTTTCGCGTGTCTTGACACGCATCCGGTCATGCAGCGGCGCCATCGCCGCGTCCGGCTCAACGCAGCCCGGCTGCAAATCACCCAGGCACATGATACGGTCACCACCACGGAAAGGAAATTTCATCCCATGAATAATTTCTGGTTCAAGACTAGTTAAGCCCATGAGAAAGCTGTATAAGCAATGATGACAAGGCGAAACTGGTGTTTCCCGCGGTCGCGCATTTCTGTGCGGAAATTCCGGCTGTTGCTGCGGCTGTCTTGTCTGGATATGGAAGCCACTAAAGTTGCCCAACTGACCGCCTTGAACCGTAACTCGGTCAACCTTTACTTCCGGCATTTTCGGGAGCGCATCGCCGTTTCCAGTTGCGTCCGTGCTAATTTCCGGAGACGCTGACAGGCTCGGCCTATGAAACCCCACCGGTTCAAAAATGGAATGACTATGAGCGCGTGCTATCGGGCATTCAAATGGAAGTGTCTGATCCTTTGCACGGCAGCTATTTCGCCTGGGCTGGATTTTGATGCGGCAAGACTCCGTGGGGCAGAGCAGCCCGGGGTCGCCATTCTGCTCATTGATACGGATCGCGTGATGGGAAAGGTTGATGAGGCGATCTACGGACAATTTCTTGAGCACATCAATCATTCAGTCGTGGACGGCTTGTTCGCCGAGCAGATTCAGGGACGCGGTTTTGAGGGCAGGGACTTTGAAACTTATTGGAAGCCGTTCGGAGAAAACGGCAGCGCGAGCATCGCGGATGTGAAGTTCGAGAACGGCAGGAAAAGCCTGCGGTTGCAGGCGGACAAGGGCAGCGTGGGCGTCCGACAAGGCCGGGTTTATGTCCAGCAAGGCCGCGAATACAACGGATCCGACGTGGGAAATTGAACCGATGCGCTCGCGTCTCATTCAACTACTTTCCATTTGAAACACGCGCCGTCCTTGCGGTCCGGTCGTGGACCGGTGCCGGAAACCGTCACGGGACCAGGTTCATTCGGTTTGGTGGCCAGATAGCTATGATTGACTAGAGACATGAGCATGGTGTCACCGCGCATCAGGTTGACCCATTGGAAGGATTCCGCATCGCCAGGCGCCTTTCCAGCGAGTTCCTTTAATGAAAAACCGTCACCGGCGGCGAAAACGAACCTGCCGTTGGCAGCCTTCAGCGCCACACGCCCCTTGCCCAGATCGACGACCTGGAATTGAACCTCCTGGGCAACTGCATTAGAGGAATCGGCCGCCACATTGACCAGTGTCATGTTTTGAGTGTCGGCGGCCAGCAAACTGCTGTCTGCGCCACTGGTCAACGTAATGGTCTTGCCGACGGGAACCATGCGTTCGATGCCCTGCGCGCGCGGTTCGTCCACGGTATAATTGTCAAAGTCGGCATAGCCGCCTGGCTGGCCGGAGGTGTTGAAGTGGAACAGGGAAGGACGAACGCCTTGGAATGTCCTTAGTTGGAAGGTCATGGTATAGGGGTCGCCCAGCGGCGTGAATTTCTTGCCATCAGCGCTCCAACTGAAAATGGCATCATCGGTGTCGAAGTTGCACGCAACGCGAAGCCAGACGTGGGTTGGATTAACCGGGGCGTCGTTGGTCTTGCGAGTAGTTTGATCGAACATCCGCAGGATGATGCCATCGGCGGTTTTCACCAGACCGATCCAAGCGTAGGGATTACTCAACAACGCCATACCCGCCGTGTCGCCATTGGTTAGACCTGAACCATCCAACTCAACGGTCATGATGGATTCGGGTCCAGGCGGCCGCTGGCAGATGCTGTTGCGGGCGGAGTAGAAGTCGTTTGCGGACAGGGAATGAAGACGCAACACGCCGGACTTTTCCGTGACAGACCACTTGGTGTCATCCGGGACATGGTTCCACTGCCAAAGCGGATTGAGCTTGCCGCCATCGAAGTTGTCGTCGTGGATAAACGCCGGCTTGGGCTCCTGGGTGTAGCCGGTGTCAGGCTTGATCCACGTATTGGGCGCTTTGCGGAGGTTGCCCGGCAGGCCGATGATCGGGAAGTCGTTGTCCCAGGTGATCGGGACCAGCGCGACCATGCGGCCAATGCTGCCATGATCCTGCATGATGATGCTCCACCACTCGCCGGATGGGGTATCAACCATGCCACCCTGGTGGAGGGTCAGACCACGGTCGTTGGGTCTGGGTTCGCTGCCGCGCAGGGGGGCTCGACTGGGCACGCCCAACGACTCGCCTTGAACCATGCGCTCGACCTGCCAAGGCCCATCAATTGAATCGGCGCGGGCGACCATCTGGTCAGTGGCAGCGCCGGGAATAGCGGAGATGTCGTAGTATTTGCCGTGGATCTTGTAGAGGTGGTGGCCTTCGCCCAAGCCTGGGGCGTTCATCTGGTGGCTGGCACCGGTGACCACGCCAGTGAGATCCTTGTTGAGTTCCACAATGGGGTAGGGATTCCTGTTGCCGGAGACGAGATAGATCTTGCCGTCATCATCGAAAAGGACCGACAGGTCGTGGAAACCCTGAATCTGATTGCGCTGCCAAGGGCCGTTGGCGGACTTGGAGCGGAAGATCTGTAAGCCCGCTCTGTTGACGTTACAGAAGACATAGAACATTCCATCGTGGTAACGGATGCAGGGCGCCCAGATCCCCTGACCGTAGATGTTTCCGCCTTCGAGGTGGAAGGCGGGCCGCAGATCCAGCCGATCGATGCAATAGCTGGCGAGCTCCCAGTTCACCAAGTCTTTGGAATGCAGCACGATGGCGCCCGGATTCATGTGCATGGTGGTGCCGGCAAGGTAGTAATCCTCGCCAACGCGGATGACGTCGGGATCCTCGAACTCCTCATAGAACAGAGGATTGGAGTAAGTGCCGTTGCCGTTGTCGGCAGTCCAGCTTCGGGCCGCGTCAGCGGAGGCCCCGGAAGAATCCGGCGGCGCGGCGACGAGGACCAAAAAAGTGCTGGCCACCAGCGCCAAGACGGCAGAACGCGAAAGGACTGGTTTGTTCATCGGTTGGCCCTTTTTGGAAAGCGAGTTTACAGGATCGGAGATTTCGATTGGAGAGTTATTTCATGGAGAATCCTTTGCTGGCGGCGGCTCGCCTTTGACGAGGGCCGAAAGCCGGTAGTGTCTTAAAAGTTCTGCAAAAAGAAGCGGGTCATGGTAGCCACTGGGGTGTGAAAGCGAACCCAGTCAAACGAAAGGCTAGACCATGACCCAAAAGAGCAACAAGCACAACGAGCAGAACGTAACCTTAAATGCGGCAGAGATGAAGACCGTTTTGATGGAGCAGAAGGATTTTCTGCCACCGGTGGTGCCGGAGGCGGTGCAGGCGATCCTTGAGGTGGAGATGGAGGAGTGTTTGCAGGCTGGCAAGCATGAGCGGAGCGAAGAGCGTCTGGGCTACCGGAGCGGATATTACCGGCGACGGTTGATCACGCGGGTGGGGACGATGGTGCTGCGGGTGCCGCAGGATCGGGCGGGGCACTTCAGCACGCAGGTGTTCGAGCAGTATCAGCGGAGCGAGAAGGCGTTGGTGGCGGCGCTGGCACAGATGTGTGTGCAAGGGGTCTCGACGCGGAAGGTGGCGGCCATCACGGAGGAGTTGTGCGGGCACGAGTTTAGCGCGTCGAGCATCAGCACGATCACGGCGCGGCTGGATGGGCAACTCGAAGAGTTCAGCCGGCGAGGGTTGACGGAGGCGTTTCCGTATGTGGTGGTGGACGCGCGATATGAGCGGGTGCGGGAAGGCGGGGTGATCGTGAGCCGGGCGATTTTGATTGCGCTGGGGATTGACTGGGAAGGCCGCCGACAGGTGTTGGCCGTGGAATATGCCAACCGGGAGAGCCAGAGCAGTTGGCGGGAGTTTCTGCTGCAACTCCAAGCGCGCGGATTAAACGGCGTGCAGTTGGTGGTCAGCGACGATCATCCGGGCTTGAAGGCGGCGATTCGGGAAGTGCTGCCCGGGGTGTGGTGGCAGCGCTGCTATGTTCACTTTCTGCGCAACGCCCTGGATTATTTGCCGCGCAAAGCCGACGACGACTGCCTACAGGAACTGCGGTGGATGTATGAACGGCGCAACGTGGAGGAAGCGCGGCGGGATTTGAAACAATGGCTGGAGAAATGGGCGGCGAAACATCCGAAGCTGTGCGCGTGGGTGGAGACGAACATCGAAGAGACGTGGACATTTTACCGGCTGCCCTTGGCGCACCACAAACATTTGAAGAGCACGAACCGGCTGGAACGGTTCAACCAGGAGATCAAGCGCCGGACCTTGGTGATGCGGATCTTTCCGGACGAGGCGAGTGGTCTGCGGCTGGTGCGGGCGGTGGCGGCGGAACAGCACGAAGAATGGATGGAGGCCAGCCGCCATTTGAATACGGAACTGCTGCGCGAACAAATTAAACCCATGAAAACGACGATGGCGATAGCGGCCTGATGTTCGACCGGCGGCGCAGCGAGCTTGAGGCTCGCAGCTCTGCGCCGCCTCGATTTACCCGGCAAACTACCATGATAATCAATTTGCAGAACTTGACGCACACAACTCAATGCGCATCTTTCGGAATTGATCAGATGCCACGGCGCGTTCTCCCTGGCGTGTTTTGGGCGGCGGCGAAAATGGCGACGGTGCCGCAAATCGAAATCACCGCAACGGCTAGTTCTCTGCGCGTCATGATCATAATTTTCTCGCTTTTGTTTTGTTTTTTTTCAGGAATTACGGTTTCAGTTAAATCAATCAAACCTGGTTGGGCAAATTATTTCTTCAATGTGCCGTTCACCAGCCGCCAGATGCCCGATGGATTTTCGTCCTTGAGCGGGTTCCTGAAAGTAAGATTCTCCATGCAATTTTTTGGCAGGCCAATGGACAAGCCGGAGCTCTTGGAGGATAATTTCGCGCGGAAACATGACTAAGCTGTGTGACATCAATCCCGGCGCAAAGGAAAAGCTTCCGGCCGCCTTCGCGGAAAAATCCGGCATCGGCTCGCATTATGTGGATGCATTCCTCAAGCCGATGAACGTCAAGCTGGCCGACGGCACGCGTGTCGGCTGTAAACGCAGGGGACTAAAAGTCCTTCTCACCGTCGGAACCAAAAAAGGCGACGGCCTCCTGCGCCGGATCGGCTTGAGCAAAGATCCGGTGGCGATGTTGAGCGCGGCATTGCAGGAGGCGGCCAAAGCTGCCGGGTTCCAGCTCCAGGTCACGGACACGGAAATCCTGATTGCTGCGTGAGGCCTGAATAACTGTTGCAATTTCATCCAACCAAACTACAAACCAAAACACATTATGAAAACAAGCCTGCTGTCCTTTGCCTTTACCTTGCTCGCGGGATTGTTGATCGCCGCCGATGCCACACCGAAAGACACCGTGATTGCCGCCGCCAAGAAATTGGGCGAACAGGCCAACTACAGCTGGAAGCAAACGGTGGTCGTCCCCGAGGACGCACCGTTCAAACCCGGCCCATCCGAGGGGAAAACCGAAAAAGGCGGGGTCAGCTATTTCACGTTCAGTTTCGGCGACAATGCCACCAAGATCTATTTGCAGAATAGCAATTCGGCGGCCAGTAATCCTGACGGCGGCTGGCAATCCGGCAAGGAATTGGAAAACGACGAAGGGCCGGGCCGTTTCACCGTGTTCCTCATCCGTGCGTTCCAGACCCCGGCCGCACAGGCCGAGGAGCTTGCCGGCACGGTCCAGGAATATAAAGTGGACGACGATGTGATTTCCGGTGACATGACCAGCGACGGCGCAAAGGGACAATTCAAGTTCGGCACGGTCACCAATCCCAAAGGCTCGGTGAAGTTTTGGATCAAGGACGGGCAGATCACCAAATACGAATACAAGCTTACCGGCAAAGCGGATTTCAACGGCAATGAAATGGATGTGGATCGCGACACGACCACTGAAATCACCGACGTCGGCTCAACGAAGATTGAAGTCCCGCCGGACGCAAAAAAGAAACTCGATCCCGAACCCGCACCTGCCGCCACGCCGGCGACGACACCGGCGAAGTAACGAGGAACACTGGAGCCAACACGAAAAGTTGCTCCAGGATGCCTTGAAAGAATGGCGGCTGGTTTGCGGTGACGCGACGGCTGCGCGACTAATGATCGCGAGCACACTTGCCGCCTTTGAAATTTCGCAGAAATCAATCGTCATGCAAATCCCCGTCAGCGGGGCCTCGGGCGGGCCCGTTTCATGATTCGCCCGAACAAGAAGTGCGCCACCAAACAAAGCGATGTGTTCGAGAAAGACTGCGCGCTGTTGGCCGGTGGCTGTGCGAGAAACATCGAAGGCGGCTTGAGTCGATTTCAGAGCGGCATTCACGTTGATTCCGCTTGCGGCGTGAAATGCCGGCTGCATCGTTGAATACTCTTACGGATTGGCGGCGCGAAAGGCCGCCTCTTAACCAAGACTGAACTCGTCGGCGATAATAATTTTGCCGTGCAAATTCGCAGGTTGAAATGGTTGCGGGATTCCGGCTCAAACGACTATCACCGGATTCTTGAGCAAACCGACTCCGGTGATCTCAATTCCGATCTCGTCCCTTTCCTGAAGCGTGAACGTATCCGGCGGCACGACGCCGGTGCCGGTCAGCAGCACCGCGCCGTGCGGAAAAACCTGACTGCGGAAAAGAAATTCCGCAAGCTGCCCGAAGCTGCGCTTGATCCGGCCAACGGAATTTTCGCCGGCGAAAACAACTTGTCCGCCGCGCCGGATTTCAATTTTGATTTTCCACCCGCGTGCGGCGGTTTCAGATGCACCGAGATGCAGCCACGGGCCGAGCGCGCAGGAACGGTGATAGGTCTTGGCCTGTGGGAGATACAAAAGATTTTCGCCTTCGATGTCGCGCGAGCTCATGTCGTTGCCGACGGTGTGGCCGACGATATTGCCGCGAGAATTCAGCACTAAGGCCAGCTCCGGCTCCGGCACATTCCATTTGGCATCGCGGCGGATGCCTACGGATTCGCCGGTGGCAACGACTTTTTCCGGCAGCGATTTGAAGAAAATTTCGGGACGCTCCGCCGCATAAACCTTGTCGTAGGCGGTCGCGCTGAAATCCGATTCCTCCATGCGCGCGGTTTTGCTGCGAAGGTAAGTCACGCCCGCCGCCCAGACTTCCTGCCGTTCGACCGGCGCGAGCAATTTGACTTCTGCCAGCGCGACGCGCGGCAGATTTTTTTGAGTAAGCTGGTTGAGTTGCGCGATGGGATTTTCATTTTCGAGCAGCGGAAACAATTCCGTGATTCCAGCGGGCGTCAAATCGAGCAGCGTGGATTCGTCCACGACGAGACCGATGCGAACTTCATCCGTTTTGTTTTTGAACCGGCAGATTTTCATAAATATTTCAGGTGGTTGATGCCGACCGGATCTGGGGCGCGGCTTTCGGCAGTAAAAACGCAAGCGCGACGCAAATCAGCATCCCGGCACCGAGCATGCTGAAAGCAATCGTAGTGCTGTGATATTCATTTTTCAACCAGCCAACGACATAAGGTCCCGCAAAACCACCGAGATTTCCAAAAGCATTGACCAGCCCCATAACAATGCCCATCACGCTGCGCGGCAGAGTTTCGCTGGGGATTGCCCAGAACGGGGCCATTGCCGCGAATGGGCCGGGAATTGCCAGGCACATGAACGCATACGAAACCCAGAAATGATCGCTCAACACCACGCTCANNTCATTCTTTTTATCCGAATGCCATGAGATCAAAATCATGACGACTGCCGTCACCGCATAAGGAACGGCGAACAGAAGTCCATACTGCAATCCATTAAAGCCCTGACCTTTCAGGCCGTCAGTAAAAAATGTCATGCAGCCGTAAACGGCGCAATTGTGGAGAAAATACAGCGCGACCATGACAAGGATCGAGGGATGCGACAGCCTTTCGAGCCAGGAAATCTTTTGCGGCGGCACCAGTTCGTTCGCTTCATTTTTCAACATCGTTTCAAGATGATTTCTTTCTTCGGCTGAAATCCATTTGGCGTCGCGCGGATGGTCGCGGATGCAAAACCACCAGAGCGGCAGCCAGATGAAGGGCAGAATTCCTTCGAGGATCAACATCTGTCGCCAGCCGTAAGCGCCAAGCAGCCAGCCGGTGATGGGCGCGGAACCGGCCACGGCCAACGGCTGGCAAAGCAGCCAGTAGGAATTGGCGCGCGCGCGTTCGGAACGGGTAAACCAGTTTGCCAGCAGCACAAGGGTCGCGGGGAAAACGGCGCTTTCGGCGACGCCAAGAAGAAATCGCATCACCTCGAATTGCCGGAAGCTTTGCGAAAGCCCACAGCCAACCGCAAAAAGCCCCCACGCAATCAGACAGAGACTGATGAGCTTTCGCGCGCTCCAGCGCGACGCCAGATATCCGCCGGGAATTTGCATCAGGACATAGCCGATGAAAAAAATTCCGGCCAGCCTGCCTTTCATCTCATCATCCATGAACAGTTCATGCATCATGGACGAAATTTTCGGATCGAGCGCGAGCGAGACGTTGGTTCGATCAATATACGAGATCGTATACATGATCAGCGCGACAGGGATGATGCGCAGCCAGCGTTTTTGAGTCATAGGTTCGGGATGCAAGGTTCTTCCGCAAGCCAGCCGGAAGTCGAATCTAAATTCTGTCCTGCGTCACCATCATTGTGGATATGCGCCGGGAGCGCGCGATTTCTGATTGGGCCAGCCGAGCAGTTTCTGGATTTCAGCGGGTAAAGTGTTGACCGCTGGCGCACTGGTAAAATCGCGGATCAGTTCGAAATTTTTCAGTTCGGGACTCTTGAGGACGGAGCCGGAGTAATTGTCCAGATACAGGCTGTGCGCCTCAAATTCGGGATGCAGCTTCCGCAATCCTTCCAGCGATTTGAATTCCACCGTGCAATCCACGTTATCGGCCGGACTCCACACGAGCAGGCTGCGGTCACGGTTGTCGCCGCCGCGCACATAGACGTTGCCATCAAGCCGCGCGACCTGCGGTTGTGTGAGTTTTCCGCACAAGATGTTGGTCTGGTAGAATTGCAGCAGCGGCTTATGAAAATTTTCATCCGCCACCAGCAGGTTGCCGACAAACACATGCCCTTCGCGCTGATCCACGCCGGGGCCGGTGCTGGGATGCCAGCCGAAATGATCCGCGACCGCGCTGCGTTCCGTGCGCTCAAAGGAGGCGACGGTGTTGAACAGGGTGTTGTGATAAACCGCGACGTTCGTGCTGTTGAGCACGCGGATGCCCTTGTCGCAATTGACGAACACATTGCCGGCGCAGACCGCGCCTTTGGAAATCTCAAAGAAGAATCCATCAACGCAGCCCTCGACCCAGTTGTTGATGAACACGCCGTCGTGGTTGCCGACGTCATACCAGATGCCGTTCGACTCCGGCTGGTCAATGACCAGATTGTCGCGGCAGGTGACACGATAGGTTTGATTAAATATTTTCACCGCCGACGGATAATAGCCGGTGATGTGTTCCACGTTGTTCCGCCGGAAAATATTTTTCTCCAACAGGCAGTCCGACGAGGCGATGAGATAAATCCCTTCCGTGCTCGTGTCGCTGATCAGGCAATTCCGGAAAACCGTTTTGTCGCCGCGAAAATATCCGGCCACGCGCGAGCAGTGCGTGATCGTCACATTTTCCAGCGTGGTGCCGACGACATCTTTTCCGTAGGTGGACGGATCCGCCACGCCTTCCGGCTCCTTGCCCTCAACTTCGAGCGCGCGATAGGCGTATTGCGTGAAGGTGAGGCCGCGGATCACCGGGCCTTTATGGTCGGAAGATTTGCCGTGGACATCGCCGGTGGTGCGGACGAGCGCGCTGTCGCGAACGGTGATTTCAATGACGTGGTTCGTCGGATCGAAACCGAGAAAAACGTGGCCATGCTCGTAATCAATGGAATAGGAATTCGTGTCGAGCCCGCCTTCCCACGCGGCGGATTGCAGCGCCCGCCCATTCACGAAGACCATGTCGTTGTTGAATCGGTGCAGCGGCGTCCGCATCCCTTCGCGTTCGCGCCGCCACCAGTCGGCGGGTTTTTGCGGGAATAGATTCGTCCAGGAAGTGCGCCACACATTGTCGCGCAACGCCTCCCAATTTGTGGCCACCTGCGTTCCTTTGAGGATCGGTTGCTCGTCGGCGTAAGGTTGCAGCGTGATTCCCTGATTCAACTTCAGCCCGCCGATGCGATAAGTTCCTCCGCGCAAAATAATCGCATCGCCGGTCACCACGCGCCCGATGGCCGATTCCAAAGTCGTGGGCTGACCCAAAGTCGCACCCGAAGCGTTGGTCTGTCCATCAGGCGACACATAATAAACGTGCGCGGCATCTTTCGGCACGACGTAGTTTTGTTGAATCGGCCCATAAGGACCACCGGAGGGTTGGGCTTGTCCGTTCAGCAGCCCGATGAAAAGAAAAAGCTGAAAGCTCCATTTCATTGATGAACCAGACAGCGGCAGGCGCTGGCGGCGGGAAATAATTAAATTCAGGTGCATGGGCTACCTTGTTACACTAAGACTTTTCCAACGCCAGCTTTTTCAACGACGGCGGAAACTTTCCAATCAGGATTTCAAATCGCAGTTTTCCTTTTGCTCCCGGCAGCTTGCTGTTTCAATGTCTCCATGAATTCCCGCAATGACGTGTTTGACTCCGCCACACCAGAAATCTACGAAATCAAGACCCGCGCGGACGGCCCGGCCGGGAGCTTGCCCATCACCGAAAACATGCTCCTGAACAGTCCCAGCGGCGATCTGTTCGGCCTCACGCAAAATGTCGGCATGGGCTGGAACGCGGCCGAATCAGGGCGAAAACAATTTTTGATTTTGAGCACGCAAGGCGGATTGCGCTCGCCCGACGGAAAACCCATCGCGCTGGGTTATCACACCGGCCATTGGGAAATCGGCCTGCTCGTCCACGCCGCGGCGGAAGAATTTCGCAAGCTAAAAACGATTCCCTTCGCCGGATTTTGTTCCGATCCTTGCGACGGCAGGACCCAAGGCACCGTCGGAATGTTCGACAGTCTGCCGTATCGGAATGACGCCGCAATCATCTTCCGCCGGCTCGCGCGCTCGCTGCCGTTGCGCGCGGGGGTTCTCGGCATTGCCACGTGCGACAAGGGTCTGCCCGCGATGATGATGGCCGTGGCCGGCTTGCGCGATTTGCCATGCGTGATTGTTCCGGGCGGAGTCACTTTGCCCGCCGCCGGGGCTGAAGATGCCGGAACGATTCAAACGCTGGGAGCGCGCTATGCGCATGGACTGGTGTCGCTGTCCGAAGCCGCTGATCTGGGTTGCCGCGCGTGTGGAACACCCGGCGGCGGCTGTCAATTTCTCGGCACCGCAGCCACGTCGCAAGTGGTCAGCGAGGCGCTCGGACTTTCGCTGCCGCATTCCGCGCTCGCGCCGTCGGGTCAACCCGTGTGGCTCGACATCGCGAGTCGCTCCGTCCGCGCACTCCACCAACTAAACGAGCGCAAACTCGTCACGCGGGAAATTCTCACCGACGGAAGCATTCAAAACGCGATGGTGGTTCACGCGGCATTCGGCGGCTCGACCAATTTGCTGCTACATATTCCCGCCATCGCCCACGCGGCTGGACTGAAGCTGCCGACTGTGGATGACTGGATTTCCGTGAACCGCCGCGTGCCCCGGCTCGTGAGTGTTTTGCCGAATGGCCCCATCCATCATCCGACGGTGCGTGTCTTTCTGGCGGGCGGCGTGCCGGAGGTGATGCTGCATTTGCGAAAATTAAATCTGCTGCAGACCGATGTTCTCACCGTCACCGGAAAAACGTTGGGCAAGAATCTGGACTGGTGGGAAATGTCGGAGCGGCGAGTCCGCTTCAAAAAATTATTGCACGAACTCGACGGCGCAAATTCCGACGAAGTCATTTTTTCACCTGAAAAGGCCCGCGAGCGCGGCCTGACTGGCACGCTGGTTTTTCCGCGCGGCAACCTCGCGCCGGAAGGTTCCGTGTGCAAAGCTACCGCGATTGATCCGTCCGTCGTGGACACCGATGGTGTTTATCGCAAAGAAGGGCCGGCGCGCGTCTTTGTGAACGAGAAGGATGCGATGTCCGCCATCAAGGAAGGAAAAATCAAAGCCGGTGACATTCTTGTTCTGGCCGGCGTCGGCCCGATGGGAACCGGCATGGAGGAAACCTATCAAGTCAGCGGCGCGTTGAAGCATCTGCCATTTGGCAAACATGTCGCGCTATTGACCGACGCGCGTTTCTCCGGCCTTTCCACCGGCGCATGCATTGGTCATTTCAGTCCCGAGGGCCTGGCGGGGGGGCCGTTGGGAAAAATTCAGGACGGCGATACCATTCGTATTCACCTTGATTTGAAACAAATTGAAGGAAGCATAGATCTGGTCGGCGAAAATCAAAAACGTTTCACGCCGGAAGAAGGAGCAGGAATTTTATCCCGTCGCGCCACCAGAAAAGATTTGTCACCAAACTCCGCGCTGCCCGACGACACGCGGCTTTGGGCAAATCTGCAACTGGCCAGCGGCGGAACATGGCGCGGCTGCGTTTATGACGTTGAAAGAATCCTCGCAGCGCTCCAGGCGGGCCGGTAATGATAACACGGTCGCCATATCGCGTGGGAAGGGCACGATTTGGCGGCATTGCAGGGTTTTTAAACATTGGTCGTATCGGCACTTCTGGGCAGTCGCAGACCAAGACGTTCCACAATGAAAGCAGAGCTTGGCGAGGGTCGGTTTTCAACCAACGTCGAATCTCAAAAATAAATGGAATCTAATTTGTATTATGATCGCAAGTTGCTTATTTCAAGCAACTTGGAGGCGAGGGTCGGAATCGTTCTGAATCCTTACCCCGCCATTTACTACGCAACTCGTTGAACTCCACTAGGAATCCAGTAACGACAAGCATAACAAGGAGTTGTTAGTTTTCAAGAACTATTTGCCAGAATTGTGTCACTACTCTCTCACTATTGTTCCACTATTTCTCAGTATTGATTCGCTGGAGCTCTTGCTGGAGGTCAAAAACAAATATTGAACGCCAATTGGCTGTTCCGGATCACTGCGAGGCGGGTTCCTCAAAAGAAGGGAAACCGCCTCGTGTTGGCGGTTAGGTGGCGGCGGAATACCGTGACATTTGCCATCAGAGCGTGAGCCGGTTCATCATTTAACGGAGGCGCAGGAATCCTGACTTGGCAAACCGGGCACAGCCGGACAACGGAAACATTGGTTTGATTTTCCGCTTTTATGGAACTCATATGTACTCATAGCGCTGCGCGGGCGAACGAGAACCTGAGACGGAACAGCGAGCAGGCCGTGGTCGGGGTTGCCGCGATGTAATCCGCACAAGGTCTTTCGCCCGGTCCGGATGGCCGTCTACGGCGCTTTTTCGAACTCGTACAGCTCGATGCTCAGTGGCGCCACGCGGAATGTCTTTGGCGCTTCGTTCACGGGCGCTTCTG
>PLZL01000271.1:21345-21558 GCA_003152145.1 Limisphaerales bacterium | reverse complement strand
ACCAGCTCAAGGGCGTCAACCAGATCCAGGTCAACGAAAAATCCGGCCTCACCTTCGCGCGCGGGCTGCGTTCGATTTTGCGCCACGATCCGGACGTGATTCTCATCGGTGAAATCCGTGACGCCGAGACCGCGCAGATTGCGGTGCAAGCGTCGCTCACCGGCCATTTGGTTTTTTCCACACTGCATACCAACGACGCGCCCGGCGCGCTCA
>PLZL01000271.1:0-21237 GCA_003152145.1 Limisphaerales bacterium | reverse complement strand
GGAATGCGCACGCTCGCCGAGGACGGCTGGCGGCTGGTCGCCGCCGGGGTCACCACGGTCGAGGAAGTTCTGAGCGTGACGACGGCGAAAGAAGTCGAGAGCGCGACCAAAAACCAGGCAGGAGAATCCGCCGCGAAAATTGCGGTGGCCCGCTAAACTAATTTCCAATGCCCACGTTTTCATACAAAGGTTTGCGGGCCGACGGCAAGATCGCCGAGGGACAGCTTGACGCCCCCGGCCGGCCCGACGCGCTCCGGCAAATGGAGGCGCTCGGCCTGCGCCCGGTCAATCTCGCGGAAAAGGCCGGTGCGAAAAACGGTTCGGTTTCCAAAAACAGCATGGGACTCCCCGCCGGGCTGGAAGGGCTGGGAAAAATCTCCTTCAAGATCGGGGGGCACAAGGTTTCCGCGAAGGAACTGGAAAACTTCACGCGGCTGCTGTCGAGCCTGCTCGCGGCGGGCGTGCCGTTGAGCCGCGCGCTGGTGATTCTGCACAAGGAAGCCTCGTCGCCGGCGGCGCAGGCCAAATGGAAGGAAATTCACGACCTCGTCGTGGACGGCATGTCGCTGGCCGACGCGATGGCGAAATCGCCGGAGACCTTTCCGCGCGTCTATGTCGCAATGGTCGAGGCGGGCGAAGCGGGCGGATTCCTCGACGTGGTGCTGGCGCAGATCGCGGATTTTCAGACGCGCGAAAAAGAGCTAAAATCCAAAGTGATGACGGCGATGATCTATCCGTGCATCCTGCTGTTTCTCGCGCTGGTGGTGCTGTCGGTGCTGTTGATTTTCTTTATTCCGAAATTCCAAAAAGTTTTTGCCAGCGTCCACGGTTCACTGCCGCTCATCACGCAAATGGTCATCGGTTTGAGCTATCTGGTGCGGTCGTATGGCTTTTTTGTGGTGCTGGGAATTGTGGCCATCGGCTTTCTGGTGCGCGCCTGGTTTATTTCTGAAAAGGGCAAGCGCATGTGGGAGGGAATCGATTTTGAAAACGCCGCTGGTCGGCCCGCTCATCGCGCAATTTGCGATGGCGCGGTTCTGCCGGATGCTCGGCACGCTTGCTCGGTGCCGGCGTGCCGTTGGTGCAGGGCCTGAATGTTTCGCGCCGTTCCATCGGCAACCAGGTGCTCGTGGATGCCGTCGCGCAATCCATCGAGCGGGTGCAGCAGGGCGGACGGCTCGGCCAGAGCCTCGCGGATTGCAAGATGCTCTTTTCCAGCTCGACGCTGGAAATGATTTCCGTCGCGGAGGAAAGCGGCAAGCTGGATGGCGAGCTGGTGCGCATTGCCGTCGTCACCGAAGCGGACCTGGACCGCAACCTGAAGACCGCCGTGGCGTTTGCCGAGCCGGCGATGTTGTTTTTTATCGCCGCGTTCATCGGCACCATTTTCATCGGCATGTTGCTGCCGATTCTCTCCATGAGCGAATACATCAAATAAAACTCACTACCTGACAAATTATGAAAATCCAAATTCGAAATCCAAAATCTGAAATCCGGAACCGCCGGCGCGCGTTCACGCTCGTCGAATTGATGCTGGTCGTCACCATCATTGGCATCCTCGCAGCGCTGGTCATCCCCAGAATCATGGGCCGCAGCGAACAAGCGCGCGTGACCGCCGTCCATGCGGATATCAACGGCGGCATCAAATCCGCCCTCGACGCCTTTGAAGTGGACAATGGTTTTTATCCCAAGAGCATGCAGGATTTGATCCAGCAACCCAGCAACGCCAAAAACTGGCACGGGCCGTATCTGGACAAGCTGCCGGTGGATCCGTGGGGCAATCCTTATGTCTATTATTATCCAGGCAAGCACAACCGCGTCGGCTACGACCTGCTGTCATTTGGCCCCGACAGCAAGGAAGGAACGGATGATGACATCGGCAACTGGCAATAATTGAAGACGTCATGTGCGACAGCAGCTTACATTTTGGCTGGCGATTATTCTGGGAATCGCGGTGTTTTATGCGATCAGGTCGGAACTTGGTGGAAGAGAAAAGGCCCATCGTGGGTGGCCGACGCCGGACATCGTCATCGCCAACGGAATCAAATCCGCGCTCGACGCGTTCAAAGTGGACAACGGATTTTATCCGACGAACCTGCAAGATTTGCTTCAGCAGCCGAGCAATGCCAAGAACTGGCATGGATCGTATTTTGATCCGCCCAAGCTGCCGGTGGCTCCGTGGGGCCACAAATTCCTTTACGAGTATCCCGGCAAGCATAACACGAATGGCTACGATTTGTTTTCCGCCGGCCCGGATGGCAAGCCAGGAACCGACGATGACATTGGCTATTGGGTGAACTAAATGAAATTGCGAACGCAAAGTGACAAGTCGCAGGTGACAAGTGACACGAAAACGCGCCATGCGCGATCGGTCATTTCTCGTCACTCGTCACGTGTCACCCGTCACGCGTCCGCCTTCACGCTCATTGAGTTGATCCTCGTTATGGCGCTGCTGGTCGTCATCACGTCGCTGGCGGCGCCGGGGATGGCGAATTTCATCCGCGGCCGCGCGCTGGATTCCGAGGCACGGCGGCTGTTCGCGCTGATGCACGCCGGCCAGAGCCGCGCGGTTTCGGAAGGCATGCCGATGGTGCTTTGGGTGGACGAAAAAAAGGGCGCCTACGGACTCGAAGCGGAAACGACCGGCAAGACCGGCAAGAACGCCAAGGACAGCGACCCGAAGGCGGAAACTTTGACGGTGGATTCGACATTGCAAATCGCGGTGCTGACCGCCGGTTCGAGCATGCCGACGACGTTCAACAATTTGCCGGCCATCCGTTTTTTGGCGGACGGCACGGTGGATGAATACAGTCCGCAGACGCTGCAGTTGACCGATTCCGCCGGCTTTTCGCGCTGGCTGATCGAGTCGCGCACCCGCATGGGTTATGAAATTAGCACCACGAAACAATAAAGGTAGGGTCGGCGCGCTGCGCCGACCGGACGCCGCAGCGCGGCGTCCCTACCTGTCTGGTTTCACGCTGGCCGAGGTGCTGGCGGCGATGCTGTTTCTGGCCATCGTCATTCCCGTGGCGGTCGAGGCGCTGCATGTCTCCAGCCTCGCGGGCGAGGTCGCGGCGCGGAAGGGCGCAGCGGCGCGCATCGCCGACCGGGTTTTGAACGAGAGCCTCGTCACGACGAACTGGAGCAGCGGCGCGCAAAGCGGCACGGTCTCGGAAGGCGCGCTGGATTTTAACTGGACGCTGACGACCCAGAACTGGCCGAAGGATTCGATGCAAATGCTGACGGCGGAAGTGAGATTTCCGGCGCAAGGCAAGGATTACTCGGTGAAGTTGAGCACGCTGGTAGGTTCGCAAAACCAGCTGGCGAGAACGATGAGTTCGCAATAGTGAAAATCAAAATGCACAATATGCACGCGTTCACGCTGATTGAAATGGTCCTGGCAATCGGCGTCGCCGCCATTGTGTTGATCGCCGTCAACACCGTGCTGTTCGCCGCGTTGCGCCTCCGCGACGCGACGACGGAGGTGGTGGACGCCGCGTCGCCGGTGGACCAGGCGGTGACATTTCTGCGCCGCGACTTGCAGTGCGTCGTGACGCCGACCAACGGCACGAGCAAGGTTTTATCCGGCGATTTTCGGGTCGGCAACGTGAGCAGCGCCGGCGTGGCTGAGCCGGTGGCGATTGAAATGTTCACCGCGACCGGCGCCTTGAGCGCCAACGCGCCGTGGGCCGACATCCAGCGTGTCACTTACGAATTGAAGCAGCCGACCGACCGCAACGCCGTGGGCAAGGATCTGGTCCGCAGCGTCGTGCGGAATCTTTTGACCATGACGACGCCGGACGTGCAGGACCAGCTCATGTTGAGCGGCGTCCAGAACATCAAATTCACCTGCTTCGACGGCGCGCAATGGCAGGAAACTTGGGACACAACCGGCGTGACCTCGACATATACAAACTTGCCGCTCGCCGTCCGCGTGGACATTCAGATGGCCGGAAACAGCGCCGCCAACGTGCAGCCGATTGAAATGGTCGTGCCGATTGATGCACAGACGCGCACGAACGCGGTCCTGACCGCAACCCAGTGAAGTCGAAATGAAATTGCGCAATCCCAATCTGCCACTTGATGAACGGCGCGAAAAGGCGCTGGTGTTTCCGAAGCGCCGCGAAGGCGCATCGGTGCTCATCATCGTGCTGTGGGTTTGCATCGGACTGGTGAGCATTGCGCTGTATTTTGCCAATTCGATGACGTATGAACTGCGCGCGTCGGACAACCGTGTCAGCGGCCTCACGGCGGATCAGGCCATCGAAGGCGCGGCGCGTTACGTCAGCTATGTGCTTTCCATTTACGCGACGAACGGCGCGGTGCCGGTCAGCACGGAGTTCGCCAACGAGGCCGTGCCCATCGGCGACGCGAAATTCTGGCTCATTGGCCGCGACCCCGACGCCGGCATTTCCGGCACAGCTCCCACCGATCCGACGTTCGGCCTGATTGACGAAGGCTCGAAGTTGAATTTGAACACCGCCAACACGAACGTCCTTTCGTATCTGCCGAACATGACGGCGGATTTTGCCAACGCCATTTTGGACTGGCGCGGCACGAACGGTATTGTGTCGCTGGATTACGCGACGCTCGGCTACTATCCGAAATACGCGTCGTTCGAGACCGTGGACGAACTGCGGCTCGTCTATGGCGCGGACGTCAGTCTGCTCGCCGGCGACGACGTCAACCGCAACGGCGTGCTCGACGCGAACGAAACGGATTCGACCGGCATGGGCCAGTTGAATTCCGGCCTCTTTGAATACACGACGGTCTGGACGCGCGAGCCGAATTTCCACGCCGATGGCTCGTCGCTGACAAACGTAAACGGGTCACAACAAACAATTCAGACTTTGCTGGAAAATGCCGGAGTCGCCAACGCCTCCACCGTGGCCCGAAGCATTTATAATTATGTTCACGGCACCGGAGGTGGTGGTGCCGGGGCCACCCCCTTCAACAACATGTTGGATTTCGCCTACCGATGTCAGGCTAATAATTGGATGAGCGAGGCGGATTTCGCGAAGATTTACAACAATGTCGAAACCACCAACACGACTTATTTCCGCGGTCGTGTGAACGTCAATACCGCCGGCGCCGACGTGCTGACGGCCCTGTTCATGGGCGTGAACAACAACATCAACGAGCAGACCGCGTCGGGCGCGGCACAAACGCTCATCACCTACCGCGAACAAAATCCGGGCAACATCAACACCCTCTGGTGGCTGATGGACGCGCTGGGCAACAACAACCAGATAATCAACGCGCTGCGGACCAGCACGGCGAACAGCGGCGGCGGTTACGTCACCACAAAAAGCTTTCAATTCACCGCCGACATCGCGGCGGTCGGGCCGTTCGGGCGCGGCTACCGGCGCGTGAAATTCATTTTCGACACCAGCGAAGGCTCGCCGATCATCCTTTATCGCCAGGACTTGAGCCGGCTCGGCTGGGCGCTGGGCGACAAGGCGCGCCAAACTTTGGTCGCGAAGGAAACGCCATGAACAACATTTTGAAAATCAACTTTCGGAAACGTAAAAAACTGGCGGGCGTGCTCGGTTTGGCGCTGGACGGCAGCCGGCTCGACGGCGTGGTGCTGCGGCGCGCGAACGGCTCGCTGCAATTGCAGCAGAGTTTTTCCGTCGCGCTCACGCTCGATCCGCTGACGGCCGCGCCGGAACTGGTCGGCCGTGAAATCCGCAACCAGCTCGACGCCGCCGGCGTGCGCGAGCGCCATTGCGTCTTTGGCGTGCCGCTGAAATGGGTTTTGACGGCGCACACGGAACTGCCGCCGCTGCCGGAGGCCGACGCCGCAAGCCTGTTGCAACTGGAGGCCGAGCGCGGTTTTCCCACCGATGTCGCAACGCTGCAACTGGCCAGCTCAAGCTGCCCGCTGGCGGCGGACAAAAAGCACGTTTTGCTCGCGGGAATCCCCAGCGCGCACATCGCGACGCTGGAAAAGGTTTTGGCGGCGGCGAAATTGAAACCGGTCAGCTTCGCGCTCGGGCTTGCGGCGTTGCAGCCGCCGGCGGCGGAAAATTCCAGCGGCGTGCTCGCGCTGGCCATCGGCGAAAGCACGGTGTCGCTGCAAATCACCTGCGGCGGCGGCGTGGCGGCCTTGCGCGCGCTCGAAGGCGCGATTGAAAGTCCCAACGGCCGGCCGGCGCTGCTGCCCGATCTCGTCGCCCGCGAATCGCGCATCACGCTCGGCCAGTTGCCCGCCGAATTGCGCGACNNTTCGAGCCGATGGGCTTGAGCGTGGAGGTTGTCTCGGCCTACAAGCCGGATGAATTTGGCGCGCAGCTTCCGCCGGATGCGTCGCTGTCGGCGGCGTTCAGCCTTGCGGCGCGCCTGCTGGTGGAACAGCCGCCGGCGTTTGATTTTTTGCCGCCCAAGCTGACGATCATCCAACAGTTTGCCGCGAAGTATTCATCGGGCCGGTTGCGGACGGTGGGCGCGATCGCCGCCGGCATCGTGGCGATTGTCGGCGCGATGTTTATGATCCAGCAAATCGAGCTTTGGCACCTGCGCTCACAGTGGTCGGGCATGTCGGCGAAAGTTCTGGAGTTGCAGGGCGTGCAGAACCATATCCAGCAATTCCAACCGTGGTTCGACGACTCGTTCCGCGACCTGGCGATTTTGAGGCAGCTCACGCTGGCGTTTCCCGAAGACGGCGTGGTGACGGCCAAGACCATCCAAATCCAGGAGGGCAACACGGTGAGCTGCTCCGGCAATGCGCAGAACAATGCGGCGCTGCTGGCGACTCTGGGAAAATTAAGCGGCGCGGAGGGCGTGAGCAATTTGAAGGTGGACCTGATTCACGGCAAAGCGCCGATGCAGTTCACATTCGATTTCCAATACGCAAACGGAGGGGCGCAATGAAAATTGAAAATCGCCAGCAGTTTCTGATCGTGCTGACCGCCGTGGTTGTCGCGCTTTGGCTGGGCGACATGGTCGTCTTTGAACCGCTCGGCAAATTGTGGTCGGCGCGCTCGGCGCAAATCACCAGTTTGAGCAAGCAGGTGAAGGACGGAAATACTTTGATCAAACGCGAGACAGCCGTCCGCAGCCGCTGGAGCGACATGCGCACGAACTCGCTGGCGGCCAACCCTTCGCTGGCCGGACAACAGGTGATCGCGGCGCTTGACAACTGGTCGCGCGCCAGCGGCGCCGAGGTGACGAGCATCATGCCGCAATGGAAGAATGACTCGACGAATTACATGACCTTCAACTGCCGCGTCGAGGCGTCCGGCACGCTCGGCAACTTGAGCCAGTTCCTTTACAGCATTGAAAAAGGGCCGATGGCGCTCAAGCTCGACTCGGTGGAGTTGAGCGCGCACACTGATACCGGCCAACAACTCACGCTCGGCCTGCAAATCAGCGGGCTGGCGCTCATCCAGCAAAAATAATGAAACCGACGCGATATAAAAAATGGGCGGTGCTGGCGCTGGCGCTGGCGAACGGCTTTTTCGCCGGCGCGCAGCCGAACAATATGCCCGGCCCGACGGACTACGAACGGTTCAGCTCGTTCATCACCCAGCGGAACATTTTTGACCCGAACCGGTATGCGATCAATCCGAATAGACCACGGCCGATATCCACTCAGCAACGGCGATACGCGCCGGCGTTCACGCTGGTCGGCACGATGAGCTACGAAAAGGGGATGTTCGCGTTTTTCGACGGGAACCAATTCAATTTGCGGAAGGTGCTTTATCAATCCGACAGCAACAACATCGCCGGCTTCACCTTGGCGGAAATCACGCTGGCCGGCGTCAAATTGCAGACCGCCGACAAAAAGCAAACGGTGCAAATGAAAATCGGCGAAATGATGCGGCAGGAAGGCAACAACTGGCAACTGGCCGGACAAGGTGGATTGTTCGCCGGCACGAGCGCCGCGGAAAGCGCGGCTCCGGCGGCGGCGGAAAGTTCCAGTTCCAGCCCGGACACCAGCGCCGCTCCCAGCCCCGCCCTTGAAGCAAACGACGTTTTGAAAAAACTCATGCAACAAAGAGAAAAGGAATTAAAATGAAAACCACAATCACAACCCTCCTCATGGCAATTTGTGTTTCGGGACTGCTGCTGTCGGCAGCCGCGCAACCGGACAACAATGCCGCCGCCACAACCGATCGATCCACGGGGACCACCGCTGGCGCGGACGCGAATACCGCCGCCACGCCGGACGCGACCGCTGCGCCGCCGGACGCGGCCCAGGCCCAGCCCGCGCAGGACCAGGGCGCGATGAACGGTCAGGATGCGACGGCCGCGCAAACGGAAACCGCCCCGGCGGAAAACCGGCCCATCACCTCCGCGGTCATTGTGCCGAGGGGAAACGCGCCGGAAGCCATTGCCTCGGCCTTTGCGCCGCCCGCCCATGCCATCGGGACAAATCAAAATGATTTGAACATGAATTTCAATAACGCGCCGCTAGACATGGTGCTGAATTATTTGAGCGACGCGGCGGGTTTCATCATTGAGCTGGACACGCCCGTCAACGGCACCGTGACGGTCGTCGGCAAGCACCTGACCCAGGATGAGGCGGTGGATTTGTTGAACACCGAGTTGAACCGGAATAATTACGCCGCCATTCGCGAAGGGCGGAGACTGACGATTGTAAGCAAGAGCGATGCAAAGACGAGCCGCATCCCGGTCAAGATCGGCAACGATCCCAACTCTATTCCGAACAACGACGAAATTGCGACGTGGATCATTCCCATCCGGTTTGTGGAGGCGCGGCAACTGGTCTCGGATTTGTCGTTGTTTGTTTCACCGCAGGCGACGATTGTCGCGAATGAAGCCGGCAATTCGATTGTCGTCACCGACACGCAGGCCAACATCCGGCATCTCGCCCAAATCATCCAGGCGGTGGACAACAGCGCCGAATCGGAGACGGAAATCCGCGTGTTTCGTCTGCAACACGCCAGTCCGATTGACGTGGCCAGCGAGTTGGCCAGCGTGTTCCCCAGCTCCAGTTCATCCGGCAGCCAGTCGCCGATTCAGTTCGGCGGTCGCGGTGGTCGCGCCGGCGGCGGATTTGGCGGTGGTGGTCGTGCCGGCGGCGGATTTGGCGGCCGCGGCGGCGGTGGCAATCCTTTCGCGGCCCTTTTTGGCGGCGGCGCGAATACCGATCCCACCCAGCAACGCATCCAAAAGGCGACCCAAGTCACGGCGGTGGCGGATTCACGCATCCAGGCGGTCATCGTGACCGCGCCAAAGGATTTGATGAGCCAAATCGCGGACATGATGACGGAATTGGACGTGCCCTCGGACCGCGACCAGACCGTGGCCACCATCCAGTTGCAAAACGCCGATCCGCAGCAGGTGGCGCAGGTGCTGCAAAACATGTTCGGGGGCAGCACCACGTCGCGCGGTGGCACTACCGGTTCGTCTGCAAACAGCGCACTCCAGCAACGCGCTGCGAACGCCACAACCACGATGGGCCAGACCACCACCTCCAGCGGAATCGGCGGCACCGGAGGAATCGGCGGCGGTGGCCGGAGCGGCGGCGGTGCCGGCGGATTTTAATCGAAGATGAATCGTTCAACGAAAAGACAAACTATGAAAACAAACAGTTTCCAAAAATATCTCGGTGGCGTCCTGATCTTTCTATTCTGTGCCGCCATTAAACTCCATGCGCAGGGACGAGGCGGTGGTGGTGGCGGCTTCGGCGGCTTCGGTGGCTTCGGTGGCGGCGCCGCCATTATTAATCGCGCCGGCGGCGCCAGCGGCAGCGGCCAATACAACAACAACGGCACGGTGGGCAGCGCGGTCATTCAGGTGGATCCGGTGACGCACAACCTTGTTATCATCGCCGACAAGGAGACCACCGAGCAAATCCGCCAGGTCATCGCCAACCTCGACGCGCCCGAACCGCAGGTGCTCATCAAAGTCGCCTTCGTCGAAGTGCAGGACAACAAAGCGCTCGATCTCGGTGTTCAGGGCAATTACACCGGATTCACCAGAAACTTTTCGCAACTAACAGGCCTTATGACGAATTTCACAACGATAATCGCCTCCAATGGCGTAGCATCCCTTGTTCCGTCAAGCTTTTCCCCGGTCAACCAGAGCTACACTTTGAACAACAACTTCAATTTGCCCCAGACCCTGACGGGAGCGGCCGGAAATGGCGGGATGTATCAAATCATGGGCAACGATTTCACGGCGCAGCTCCAGGCCATCGCCACCGCCGGCAAGGCGCAGGTGCTCTCGCGCCCGTCCATTCTCGCGCGCGACGGTCAGATGGCGGAGATTGTCATCGGCTCAAGCATCTATCTGCCCAGCGGCGTCAGTTTCGTTAGCGCCGGCACCACCACCACCATTCCCACCATCAATGGAGCCTATCAGAACGTCGGCATTCAACTGGACGTCACGCCGTTCATCGGGGCGAACAATCTGGTGCAAATGATTCTCCAGCCGCAAATCACGTCCATTGACCCCTCAACACCCGGACAACAGATTGTGGGCAGCAGCCTCTTTTCGGGCGCCGTGTTTGCGCCGAACATTACGAAGCGTTCCGCCAACACCGTGGTCGTGACGCCCGACGGCCAGCCCGTCGTCATCGGCGGCCTCATTTCCAATGACAAGTCTTCCGGTGAGAGCAAGATTCCATTTCTGGGCGACATTCCGCTGCTCGGCAATTTTTTCAAGTTCAGCAACCACTCGAACCAGAAGAACGAGCTGCTGATCTTCCTCACGCCGCACATCGTCCGGATGCCGTCGCAGCTCGCCGCGATGACCGCGAGGGAAACGGCCCAGGCGCCGCTCCTCACCAATTCGGTTTCGGAGCAGGAGATGGATCGTTTCCTCGATCGCCTGCCGGTGAAGAAAAATTAATGGTCTGGGATTGATTTTCCAGCCAGCTAGTGCATAACCGAACACGCAGATGCAACCCAGACGAAACAGCAACTTGATTTACGGCCTCCTGCTGGGGGTCTGGGTGCTCGTCGTCGCCTGGCAGATTGAGGAGCACGTTCGCATCCATGAGGCCGCCAAGGCCGATCTGCGGAAACGCTCCGAGGCCATTGCCAACACCATTGGCGCGGTGGTGCGGGGACTGCAATTCCGCGGCACGGTCCTGCGCCAGCGGTTGGAACCCGTCCTGGACGAACTCGTCGCCGGTGATACCAACGGCGTGGCCTCCGGCGAGGTGATCTCCATCGAGATGCTGAACGCATCAAACAGCGTCGTGGCTTCCGCCGGCAGGCCGATTGATCTGCAGCAACAGGACATTCTTCAGGCCGGCGAGCATTGGGGCTTGCGAACCATGACCCGGGCTTATTCGGTGGAAGGCCCGTTCTTGAATCCCGAGGGCAGCACCAATTCCCAAACGCCGGTGATTGTGGATGTGCCCACCAACTTTATGCGCGGCGGCCCCCGGCGTCGCGAGCCGCGTCCGGGCGACGTGGGAACTTCAAGTGCGGTGAACTCCGGCATGACCAACGGTCTGGACACAAATGCCGTTGCCGCCGGCCAGTCCGAGCCTCCGCCTCCGCCGCCAGATGATCGTTCCGGTCCGCCGCGCGGAGGCGAACCGCGACCGCGCCTTCCGTTCTGGGCGCGCGGCCTCAATGACCAGCAATATCAGGAAATGGTGAACAGCCGGGAATTGCACGGCTTGCTGCTTACGCTTTCCACACAGTCGCTGCAGGCTGCCACCAGCCATGACCTCTGGTTGCGTCTCATCATCATCTTTTTCGCGGGCGTTGCGGCCGCCGGCGCCGGGCTGGCCTTGCGCAACGTTTCCAAGACGGCGGAACTCCAGATCCGGCTCGTCCGCGCCAGCGAACTGAATTCGCACCTCAAGGAGATGAACCTCGCCGCCGCCGGCCTCGCGCACGAGACCCGCAACCCCCTCAACATCATCCGCGGCCTCTCGCAGATGCTTTCCAAGCAGACCGACGCCCCCGCCGACATCCGCGAGAAGACCCGCGTCATCATGGACGAAACCGACAAGGTCACCGCGCAACTCACCGAGTTCATCAATTACTCGCGCCCGCGCGAAGTCCGCCGTTCCAAGATCGCGCTCAACTCCGCCTTTGCCGAGGTCCTGCGCACGCTGAACCATGACCTCGAGGAAAAGAAAGTGCGCGTCGAGACCGGTGGCGAACCGCTGGCCATCGAGGCCGACGAACAACTGCTGCGGCAGGTCCTGTTCAATCTCCTCATCAACGCGATTCAAGCTGTGAACGAGAGCGGGCAGATTCAGATTTCCGCGAAACGCGAAAGCGCCACCGAAGCCTCGCTCGAAATCCGCGACGACGGCACCGGGGTTTCATCCGAACAGCGGCAGGAAATTTTCAAGCCGTATTTCACCACGCACCAGAAAGGCACGGGCCTCGGCCTCGCCGTCGTGTCGCAAATCGTCCTCGCGCACGGCTGGGAAATCCAGTGCCTCGCCAATACGCCCAAAGGCGCCATCTTCCGCATCACCCATTTGAAGCTCATGGCTTGAAAAACCACTCAATGCCATAGCGAGAGTCATCGTTACACCCAGCTCTTTGCGGCGAACACGGCATGTGCGGCGCTGCCATGAGCGCAAGGCAGTTCAAGGCCATGTGAAACGATGGAACCGCTGCGGATACGCCGATGCACTGGCGCAACCCGCCGCCGTCCCAGAACCAATCTGTTTCCGGACATGTCCCCGCGGAAAAAATTGACCTCCGGGCGGGCCGGAGGTCAATGCGAGGGAACCGCGCTGCTTGAGCGTTGGTTATGGCTTGTGCAGGCGGTAGAACTGGTTGGTTGGACTCACGCTCGAATTAGTGACGTTGAAGAGATTGCTGAAGGCAACCGGTTCGTTGGTCACGGCAGTCCAAACCGACGCCGGCAGCGACGGGGTGGCTTCAAGCCGGTAGCTGCCCGCCACGGTGGGCCAGTTCACGTCCACTTTGGCGCTGCCCGCCGGTGCGATGTTCAGGACCGGCGTGCAGTCACCGCCGGACACCGACAGGCTGTAAGTGCCCGTGGTGGTGACACTGTTGATCACTACGATGAAAATCGAGTTGGCCGGCACGTTAAAGGAATACGCCTCCGCACCAGCGCCGGCCGTGCTGGTTCCAGAGTCGGCCAGATAGTTGATGGAAAGATCCGCCGGGTTGAATGCTCCAAGGTAAGCGCTGCCCATAAGGTCGCCGCCAAATGAGGTAAGCACGACCGTGATGCAGGCGTTGGAGCTGGCGTTGTAGAACGGATACGCGTGATAATAGAAACTGCCGGCATACGGCGGTCCCGGATACGGCTTGGACGAACCGCACGCGCTGGCAACGCTGTTCCGGTAGAGACGGTTTGTCATCACCGCGCCGCTGGCGTCCAGCGTGTTGGTGTAGAGGGTGCCGTCGGCGCACAGCGCGCACGCTCCGCCGCCCGACCCGCACGCCACCGGATAGAGGAACAGCGACCAGGCGCGCAAGGTGCCCAAGCTGCCGCCATAACCGTCCGCCATGTGCAGCCGCCAATTGCCATTGACGTTTGTGCTGCCAATGAAGGCGGACAGTGGCGATTGCGGACGGAACGTGCCAACAAACGGCGCGGTGCCGCTGGTGATCGAGGTGGCCGCCGCGTCGTCAAACGTGGTGCGGCTGGCGTCACTGGTGCCCGATCCGTAGTTCTGGCCGCTGCCGCCATTGGCGGCAGACAGCATCAACGTTGTTCCGTCCGGCCCAATCAACGAGATGTTTGTTAAATCCTGATCGTAGGTGTGTGTGAGATACAGAGACACCACCACTTTCATGACCGGCCCGCTGAAGCCACCGACCATGTTGGTGGATTCAACGGAGCCCACATCCGGAATCGTGGCCGAGGCGTTGTTGTCATAGCGCGAGGGGGAGCTTGATGCTTCGCCGGATTTCAACACGACGGGCAAGGTAAAGGGGCCGTGGCTGGTGGAGTTCACCGTGAGGTTCAGGTTGATGTTATTGCCGCAGGCGAAACTCGGCAGCGTGGAAATTTGGAAGGCCGTCGCGTTCGTGCTGCGACCGGAAGCCGGCACGTTCGGATAGGTCGAGAGCGGTTGAGTGACCATCACATTGGGATCGGCGCTCGTGAGCGTGGCGGAGATGCCGGTCATCGGTGTGGCGGTCTTGTTAGTGATGCCGATGCGCAGGGCGTCACATTCATTCGGGTCAATCACGGCGTTGCCGTCGCCCGAAGCAACGGCGTAACTGGCTTGCGCGGCAGGCACGCCAACCAGTGTCAGCACCATGTCGTTGCCGGTGCCGCCGACATAGCTGATTTTGAAGCCGAAGCCGCCGACATTAAAGGTCGCGCCTTCCGCCAGGCCGCTAAATGTGCCGGTAATGGCGTCAACAAGGTCGTTGGTGATGATGATGAACTGCTGGCCGATGGATACGGGAGTGGTGAAGCTGGGAATGACGCTGAGCGTGGCATTGGCCAGAGTGTTTGTGCTCGTGACATTCAACTGGTCATAGCCGGTGCCGGGGTTTGGCCCATCAAGTTCCACCGTGTAGTTGCCGGTGGAACTGAAGGTCACATTGCTACAGTTGAGGATGCCGGGACTGTTGCCCGGTGAAATGGTGCCGCTGGCGGCGATGGTGCCAACGGTGCCGGAGCCGCCGAGCGTGGCGAGGCTTCCCACATAGACCGGACTCTGCGGTTGTGAACCGTTGATCTTCACGATGCTCGTAAAGCCGTCATAAAGTCGGGTAAGGCCGGTGTAGGTATTGTTGCCGTTGAGAGTGTAGGTGATGTTGTTTGCGGCCACGTCAAATTCGCCGGAACCAGAGATCACCCCGCTGTATGTGTGAGCGCCACCGCCGAAGGAATCAACGTAATTGGCTCCCAGGTTCACGCTGCCGCTTCCGTTGAGGCTCCTGATGCCGTCTCCGCCCCCGCTCAAATCCAGAAGTCCTGAAGTCCCAATGGTAACGGTGGAAGAAGAGTTGTTGATTTGGGCCGGAAGCAAATTCCGAACCGTGCCATAAATGACCAAATCATGCGGAATGGCAGAATCCGAACCCGATGTATTGTTCAGCGCCAGCGTGCTGCCCACATCCACCGTGGTCAAGCCCGCGTAAGTGTTGGCCGCAGAACCTTCAAAGAAGTGGGTGCCACCGCCCCCACTATATCCAAAGACCTCCAGACCGCCAGCGCCACTGATCGGGCCATTAATATGCAACTCTGATCCAGCAGACCAGGCATCAAGGGTGCTGTTCGCGTTATTGGTGATTGGCCCCGCCCAAGTGTTGACGCCATTTTCGACATCCAGCGCACCCCAACCGGAATCAACTCCCGGTCCGTTTAAGGTCAACGCTTCATTCGTGATGCCAATGCTGCCGTCCAAAACCAGCGTGGCGCCGCTGCTCACCACCGTGCCGCCGCTGGTGGCACCCAAAGCCGAAGAGTTTTGCGCCCGGAGCTTGCCTTGCTGAACCACCGTCAAGCCGCCATAGGAATTCGAGGATATAAGATAGAGATCTCCGTTGCCTGCCTTGGTAAGCCCGTAGGTGGAAGAGTAACCAAAGACCGAAGCATACATATACAAAATTGATGGTGCCGTGTTGGAAAACACCACGTTTGAAGTATCGAGGCGAACTTTGCCATGCACAGACGAATCGCTTCCGATTTTTACCGTGTTTATCATCGCACATAGACCCGCGCCTGTTAAAATTTGTCCACCGTTCAACGTCAACGGATCCGCACTGTCAGTGTAATTATTCAGGTCCCAAACGCCTGAATTCGTAATGGTCATAGGCGCCATTCCCCAAATCTGCTGGCTGCCATAGTTGCGAACAATGTCAGTTCCCACACCGTCACCAATCATCAAGCCCGCACCGAAAGGCGCGATGGCATAACCGCCGCTTTTGGCCAAATCCAGTTCCCCTTCGTTGACGGTGGTGAGGCCAGCGTAGGAGTTTCCAATTGCCCCAGAATAGATCAGCCGGCCCGGCGCGTATTTTGTCACCCCGCCGGTGCCGCTGATGGGGCCATTGAGTTCCAATGCGCCGTTGGTGCCAACGAAAATGTATTCATTCGCGGAAACGGTGAAGTTCGTTGAAACCCAGGTGTTGGTCGAGTTCGCATAGGTGTAGATTGCCGGCACGGAGGCGCTGTTTAAGGTCAGCGGTTCATTCGTGATGTTGACTCCGGAGGCGATATAAACGAGGGTCGAGCCGTTCAGGATGGTTCCGCTGTTGGTAGCGCCAAGCGCATTGTTGTTGAGCAGATACAGATACCCGGAAGAATTGGCCGTCAACTTCCCGGTGAATGTGTTGGATGCATAGAGCCGCAGCCCAACTGAACCATTCTTCACAATGCTGGCCGCACCGCTTATTCCGGCGGTCAAATTAATGAATCCGCTGCCTTGAATAGTGCAGGTGCCGGAACTGCCAATGTTCATGTAACCATTGATCGTCGGATTATTGGCCACGGTTATCGTGGCGTTCGGCGACAAAGTTAAAATGCCCGTGCCGGTTTGAATCATGCCATCGTTCAACGTCAGGTTCGTGCTGAAGAAGAGTTCGCTAAAGTTATTCAAATTTAGCGTGCCATTGAGATTGATGGTGACGGATGGCAGGGTGTTCATTTCCTCGGATTGAAGATCTACCACTGTGGGACTGCCAGCCCCGGTGCCGTCACCGATCACGAGCGGTCCGCTAATGGCATTCGCACCGCTGACGTTGAACTGCAAGGTGCCGCCGCTGACCAGCGTGGTGCTGGTGTAGGTATTATTGCCCGAGCATTGATAGAGCAACGTGCCCAAACCAGCCTTGGTCACCCCCACGGAACCACTGAGGTTGCCGTCCAAAGTCAAACTGACGCCGTTGCTGACAACCATCAGGACATTGGCGGTGGCCAAGGTGATGTTGTTTTCAATGATGTTGGCTCCGGCGGTGTTCGTGGCGATGATGCTGTTGGTCAGCGTGAAGGCGTTGCCGCGAATGTCATAGCCGCCGCCCGCGCCGACAAAGTGGATTTGATTCAAGACCAGGCCGGTAATGTTGTTTGTGTTCAGCGGATTTGGCTGGCTGGCTGAAAAATCACCGTGTCGCCATTGGCGGGAACACCGGCAAATCCCCAGTTGGCGCTGTTATTCCAATACGCGTTGGCCCCGCCGCCGCCCGACCAGCTTAGAGTGTTGCCGTAGCCGGCTACAGAAAACAGACCCGCGCACACCGCAACAATTCTGATCAAGGGTGGTAGAATTGGGGAAAAGGACGATAACCGAATCGAGCAATTTGCTGCTTTCATAATTACCTTTCTTCAAGCACTTTGTTGCAAAGTGGACTAATGAAGCAATCTTATATCAGCAGTGGCATTAGTGCAAGCTTTTTATTATGTTGGCTGACAAGCCATTAAGCCATTCTTAAAAAGCATGCCCGCTTCGGCCTCGCCGTCGTTTCGCAAATCGTCCTCGCGCATGGCTGGGAAATCAAGTGCCTCGCCAACACGCCCAAAGGCGCCATCTTCCGCCTCACCCACTTGAAACTGGCGGACAAACCTTGAAGCGCAGGACAGGCGTCGCGCCTGTCTCTGAATTTTCCGAAGATTAAGATTTGAAAGATGGAGACAGGCGCGACGCTTGTCCTACAGTTGTTTTAAAATTCCTTTTGGCAGCCGTCCGCTTCGGTTAGTTTTCCCGCGTGGCAACCGAACTGCGCAAAAACAATCACATCAAACCGCCGTGCATCCTCATCGTGGATGACGATCCGGGCCAGCGCAGCCTGCTCGATTCCTTTTTGCGCACCCAGGGCTTTGAAACCGTCCTCGCCGATTCCGGCGAACGCGCGCTGGAAATTTTGCATTCGCAGAAGCCGGACATGATGATTTCCGACGTGCGGATGCCGGGGTTGTCCGGGCTGGAAACATTGCGGCGCGTGCGCCAGCAGTTCGCCGCGCTGCCGGTGCTGCTCGTCACCGCCTACACCGACATCCGTGATGCCGTCGAGGCGATGCGCGACGGCGCGCTCAATTATCTCGCCAAGCCGATTGACCTCGACGAATTGCTCGTCACCGTCCAGCAGGCCACGGGTGTTGCCAAATCCGCCGCGCCGCGTTATCGCGAGGATAAAATTTTGCCGCCGGAGGTTGTCGCGTGCAGTCCGCTCATGGCGGCGCTGTTTCAGGATATTTCACTGATTGCGCCGTCGGAAACGCGCGTGCTCATCACCGGCGAAAGCGGCGTGGGCAAGGAGGTGGTGGCGGACGTAATCCACGCGTGGAGTTCGCGCGCCAGCGGGCCGATGACCAAGGTCAATTGCGCCGCACTTCCCGAAACGCTGCTGGAAGCCGAATTGTTCGGCCACGAAAAGGGATCGTTCACCGGCGCGACGGCCCAGCGCATCGGGCGTTTCGAGGAGGCCGATGGCGGAACAATCTTTCTCGATGAAATCGCCGAGATGTCGGCGGCGCTACAGGCGAAATTGCTGCGCGTGACGCAAAATGGGACGTTTCAGCGCGTCGGCTCGAACCGCGAGATGCGCACAAATGTCCGCATTCTTGCCGCGAGCAACCGGAATCTGGAGGAGGAGGTGAAGGCCGGCCGTTTCCGCGAAGATTTATTTTACCGGCTGAACGTGGTGGAGCNNGCGTGCCTGGAAAATTATCCGTGGCCGGGCAACGTGCGCGAATTGCGCAACGCGATGGAGCGGGCGGTGCTGCTTTCCCAAAGCGAACTGATTTTGCCGGAGCACCTGCCGACGCGCGTGCGCGACGCCGCGAAACAGCCCGCGCCGCCGGAAGCCGCCGAGCTGGAACGGCTGGAGGAAATCGAACGGCAGGCGATTTTGGCCGCGTTGAAGCAGCACAATTTCAACCGGACGGAAACCGCGAAGGCGCTCGGCATCAGCCGGCGCTCTCTGATTTACAAGCTTCAACGGTTCCGGCAATTGGGATTCATCATCGAATAGTTTTTCCCTTCGCCTCCATCATGCGCCTTCGGAAAACTTGAAACGTGGCGCGTAATGCGCAAAGCTGTTCCCGAAACGCAATGGCCTTCACCCTCTTTGCCCGGCACGCGCAGGGCGTGCAACTGCTGCAACGCGCACTCGCCCGCGGGCGGCTCGGCCACGCCTACCTTTTCGCCGGCGACCGGCTGGAGGAACTGGAATCGCTCGCCCGCACGCTGGCCAAAACGCTGAATTGCCAGAGGCCGGTCCAGACCGGCGGCAAAGCGACGGATTGCTGCGACGAATGTTCAAGCTGCCGCAAAATTGACGGCGATGTTCATGCGGACATCCACTGGGCGCGGCCGGAATCCAAATCGCGCGTCGTCACCATTGACCAGATGCGCGAGTTGATGCGCGAGATCCAGCTCAAACCGGCCGAGGCCGAACACAAAGTCGCCATCATCGCCGGCGCCGACCGGCTGAATCCCCAGGCCGCCAACGCCTTTTTGAAAACGCTCGAAGAGCCGCCCGCCAGTTCCGTTTTGATTCTACTTTCCACCGAGCCGCAGCGGATTTTGGAAACCATCCAGTCGCGCTGCCTGCGCCTGAATTTTTACGGCGACGGCAAACGCGAATTAAGTCCAGCCGAAGCCGAATGGCTGGAAAAAATCGGCGGGCTGGCGGCGTCGGAACAGAAAACCCTGCTGGGCCGCTACCGGCTGCTCGATGTGCTCCTCCAAAAGCTCGACGAAATCCGGGCGCGCACGGAGGCGTCGCTGGCCGCGCGCTCGCCGCTCGAAAAATACGACGAGGTGGAAAAGGATTTGCGCGAGAAATGGGAGGACGAACTGGCCGCCGCCGTCGAGGCCGAATACCGCCGGCAGCGCGCCGATTTGCTCCTGCTCGTCCAATGGTGGCTGCGCGATGTCTGGCTGCACACGCTGGCCACCGGAAAAGAATTGCTGAACTTTCCGAAAATTGCGGGCGCAGAAACCGTCGCGGGCCGCCTTTCGCCGCGCCAGGCGCTGGAAAATCTGCAGACGCTCGAACAAACCCAGCGGCTGCTGCACACCAATGTGCAGGAGGCGCTCGCGCTCGAAGTCGGTTTGCTGAAATTGCATTTTTGACTCTGCAAAATCATCTTTGATAATCTGCCGCTGGTCTGACATCCTCCCCTCCAATGGACGAAGACGAAAAACAAAATCGTTTTTGGGATTGGATGGAGGGAAACGCCAGTGGCCGGAAAGTCCTCGATGCACTGGCTCGGCTTCGCCACCGCTATCGCCGGCACGTAGATCGTTACCACATCTGGAATGAGACGTATTACCGGTTTTGCACCTGGCTGGTGGCAACCGCCGCTCTCCTGATAGTGCTGGCAGCGCTGGCTGGGACGTTTAAGGTTGGCCTGCACCATTACCGGCACTACCAGGAACAACGCGGGCAGAAGCAGGCCCAGGCGTTTATGGCCCACAGCGATTATCGCAACGCCGCCTTGAGTGCCAGGAAGGTGCTCATACTCAATCCCAACAACCTGTCGGCCTGCCGCGTCATGGCCGAACTCGCCGACCGCAGCCATTCCCCGCTGGCGTTGGAATGGCTGCGGCGCATTGTGCAAAACGAACCCACCGTGGAAAATAAATTAATTTTGGCATCGGCGGGGTTGAAATACCAAAAACCGCCATTCCCACTCACCGTCCAGATATTGGATGAACTCGCACTCACCGCAACCAATAGCGCCAGCTATCAGGTGGTCGCCGCAAGTCTGGCCATGCATACATACCGTTTGGCCGAGGCGGAAGCCCACTATGAGGCGGCCGCCAAACTGGAGCCGACGAACGGGCTTTTCCGCATGGGTATCGCCATCCTCCGGTTGGCCTCGACGAACAAGACGGAGCAAGTCCAATCACGGGCAATCCTGGAAAAAATGGGTTCGGATGAGAGCATCGGCCCGTTGGCCTTGAGAATTCTGGTGGCAGACCGGTTGTTACACAAGGATGCCGCGGCGGCAAATATTTACTCCAGCCAATTGGTGGCCAGCCCGCACGCAATCCTGGCGGACCAGTTGCAAAATCTGGAAATTTTAAAGCAGCTTAAAAGCGATGAATTCAACGACCGCTTGCAAACCGTGCAACAACAAGTGGCGACCAATGCGCTGGCCGTGGAGGAAGTATCCGCATGGATGCAGGCGAACGGTCTCGTGGCGGAAAGCCTCGATTGGTTGACGGGTTTGACCATCCCCCTCCTGGACCAACGGCCGGTCCAGATGGCNNCAATTGGGGTGATCTGGAATTTCTCCGGTTAGCCCTGGTTTTCCGGGCCTGGTCGCAACTGGGCGCGGCGGGGGCGGCCGACAGCAATTGGAACGCGGCCATGGGCGAAGCCGCCGGCCGCCACGAGGCCATGACCC